>JAADIW010000007.1 GCA_013151115.1 Caldisericota bacterium | reverse complement strand
GCATCGCTCCTGCTCGAGCTGCACCGCGCCGACGCCGCCCTCGTGCTGATCGACGTCCGCACGCCCCGGGAGTTCGCGGAGGGACACATCCTCGGTGCCGTCCCCCTGGATCTGTACTCCCCCGACTTCCGCGCCCGGCTCGCCTCCCTCCCGCGCGACAGGGCCTACCTCCTCTATTGCCGGAGCGGGCACCGCAGCGCCGTCGCGGCACGCGTTATGCGGGAGCTCGGGTTCACGTTAATCTTCGAGATCGAGGGAGGGATCCTCGCGTGGGAGGAAGCCGGGCTTCCCCTGGAGGGATGAGGTTCGATGACGAGGAGCTCCTCGGGGTCGCCGCGCCGCTGATCGAGCGGGCCCTGCGGGAGGACATCGGCCCCGGGGACGTGACCACCGATGCCACGATACCCCCGGAGGCCCGGGGCCGCGGGGCGATCGTGGCCAAAGCCCACGGGATCATCTGCGGGCTCCCCGTGGCCGCCGCGGTGTTCCGCGCCGTGGACGGGGGGATCTCTCTCTCCCCGCGGGCCAGGGACGGGGAGCCGGTCCAGCCCGGGGACGTGGTGGCGGAGGTGGAGGGCCCCCTGCGCGGGATCCTCACCGCCGAGCGCACCGCCCTGAACTTCCTCGCGCGCCTCTCGGGCATCGCCACCCTCACGTCGCGGTTCGTGGAGGCCGCGGCCCCTTACCGGGCGGTGATCCTCGACACGCGCAAGACCACCCCCGGGTGGCGCTACCTCGAGAAGTACGCCGTGAGATGTGGCGGCGGGAGGAACCATCGGATGGGCCTCTACGACATGGTCCTCATCAAGGACAACCACATCGCCGCGTGCGGATCGATCGCGGAGGCGGTGCGCCGCGTGCGGGCCGCGGGCGTCACGCTGCCCGTCGAGGTGGAGGTGCGGAACCTGGAGGAACTCCGGGAGGCCCTGGAACTCGGGGTGGACCGGATCCTCCTCGACAACTTCCGGGTGGAGGAGATAGCGGAGGCGGTGCGGATCGCCGCCGGACGGGTGCCCCTCGAGGCCTCGGGGGGTGTGAGGCTGGAGAACGTGGCCGAAATCGCCGCCACCGGGGTGGACTACATCTCCGTGGGCGCCCTCACCCATTCCGCCCCCGCCCTCGACCTATCCCTGGAGCTCGTTCCCTGAGCGCTTGCGGGTGAAGCCCTCCTGCCCCATATTCCCCCGAGGAGGGAACGATGGTGAAAAAGCTTCTACTGTCGATCGCGGTCCTGGGGTTGGGATTCGTGGGGGGGTTCCTGGGCGCGAAGCTCGCCTCCCCCCAGGGCGATATAGAGCTTCTGCGGGAGGATCTCGATTCCCTCACCGACCACGTGGCGGCGGTGAAGAAGGCCTTGGCATCCCTCGAGGGTTTGCCCGATGAGTTCGCGTCCCTGAAGGAAGCGGTGGCCTCGTTGGAGGAGGACGTGGGCCGGTTGAAGGAGAAGACAGCGGCCCAGCAGCCCGCGTCCACGACGGCCCCGGCCACGTCCGCGGCGGGCCTGAAGATCGCTTATGTGGACCTACAGGGCCTGCTGGACGAGATCTTCGCCCCCAAGGCCAGCGCCCTGGAGGCCCATTCCGCCAAGCTGGATGACCTGTCCCGCGCCTATCAGGAGGAGAAGATCGACAAGGACACCTACACCAAGGAGCTCCTCAAGCTCCAAGTGGAGGGGCTGAAGTTCCAGGTGGACTGGAGCCTGGCCCTGCTGCGGAAGCTCAAGGCATCCTTCGGGGAGATCTCCGGCGTCCTCCAGGAGGTCGAGGACAAACTCCGGCCCCTCGAGGACCAGGTGAAGGCCCTGGAGGAGAAGGCGGGGGCGGGTGTGCCGGAGTCGGAGCTCCAGGATTTCTTCTCCCAATATCAACAACTACAGCTCATCTTCCAGCAATTGGAGCAACTGCTCTCCCAGACCCTCACCTCGATGCTCGCCAAGATCGCGGGGGAGGTGGCGGCCGAGGAGGGGATCGCCCTGGTGGTCCAACGGAAAGACGTGCTGTATGTGGATCCCTCCCAGGTCATCGATCTCTCCGCGGAGGTCAAGGAGCGCGCGCCGGAGTTCTTCGGCCGCTGAGGAAAGCCGGGCGCCGGATGTCGAGGTGCTAGGCCGGCCGTCGTGGCCGCGGAAACGGACGTTTATGCGTGGATGAGTTGACAAAAGGGAGCCGTTGCCTATAAGATCGGGACGTAAACGTTTTCAAAAAGGGGAGGTGATAGGGTAAGAAAAAAGAGCCCTCGTACATCAAAAGGAGGTGATCCGTGGTGCGCAAGATCTTCCTGATGTTCCTGTTCCTCCTCTGTGTGGCGGCGTTGGCCCTTCCCAAAGAGAAGTTGGTCATCGCCGGTCGTGATGGCGGTTACGGTGCGGCCCTTCAGATAGCGGTGGATCTCTTCATGGAGCGCAATCCCGACGTCGAAATCGAGCTTCTGAAACTCCCCTACAAGGGACTGTACGAGAAGCTCGTCATCGATCTATCCGCCGGGGGCGGGGCGTACGACATCGTGATGCTGGACGATCCCTGGGCCACGGAGTTCATGAGCCTGGGGTGGCTGGCCCCCTTGGAGGAACTCGGCTACACCCCCGACCCGGATTTCGTCCCCACCGCGCTTTCGGTGTGCCGTTATCCGTATCCCGACGGCACCCTCTACGCCCTCCCCCATGTGGGCAACGTTGAGCTTTTCGCTTACAGGAAGGACCTCTTCGCCAAGTATGGCCTGGCCAGTCCTCCCAAGACCTGGGCCGACGTATTGGAGGCCGCGGCGGTGATCTCCGCCAATGAACCCGGGGTCTACGGCGTCGTCTTCCGAGGCCGCAAGGGGAACCCCATCGTCACCGGGTTCCTCCCCATCCTCTGGGGGTTCGGCGCCGACATCGTTAAGGACGGCGAGGTCGTCCTGAACTCCAAAGAGGCGGTAGCGGCCCTGAAATTCTTCCTCCTGCTCAAACAATACGCCCCCGAGGGAGTTGAGATCTGGAACTCCTCGGAGGTGAAGGAGGCGCTCCTCGCCGGGGACGCCGCCATCGCCATCGAGGTGTGGCCCGCGTGGGTGCCGGATCTCGATAACCCCGAGAAGTCCAAGGTGGTGGGCAAGGTGGAGATCGCCCCCGCCCCGGGCCTCGTGGAGAAGTCCTCGCCCATGCTCGGCGCCTGGCTGCTCGGGATCTCCTCTGCCTCCCGCAACAAGGAACTCGCCCTGGAGTTCCTGAAGTTCGTGACATCCGCCGAGATCCAGAAGGTCCTGACCCTGAAAGCGGGGCACGCCCCCACCCGGGTGAGCGTCCTCACCGATCCCGAGGTGGTGGCCAAGTACCGCTGGTTCCCCAGCCAGCTCGCGGCCTTGGAGGCGGCGGTCCCGCGGCCCAGGGTGCTCGTGTGGAGCGAGATCGAGGGGATCCTCGGGGAGTACCTCCAGCTCGCCCTGATCGGCGAACTCTCCCCGGAGAAGGCCCTGGCCGAGGCGGCGGGGAGGATAGCCGAGGTGCTCGGCGACTGAACCGGAAGTGGGGGAGGGAAGGCTCGACAGCCCTTCCCTCCCCCCTTTTTCCACGATGTCCCTACGGTTCAACCCCTTTCGGGGCGCTATGAGGTCGAGTCGGGGCCCACGTGGCAAGACGTGGCGCCGGGGGCAACGCCATCGGCGTTGGCCCCGCTGAGGAGGGAAGGCGACGATGAGAGCGCTCGGCCGTTGGGGACGGAGGCACGCGAACCTCCTCTTCCTCCTGCCCGCCCTCATCCTCATCGTCTTCCTCACCGTATATCCGTTGGTTCGGGTCTTCTACCTTTCCCTCTACCGCTATAACCCCATCCGCCGCATCGAGCGCTTCGTGGGCCTGGGCAACTACCGCCGGCTCTTCGCCGATCGGTTCTTCCTCACCGGCCTGCGGAACACGTTCCTCTTCTCCGTTGGCGCCACGTTGATCGAGGTGTTATTGGGGTTAGGACTGGCGCTCCTCTTCAACGCGAAATTCCGCGGGAGGAAGCTGCTCCTGCCCCTCGTGATCTTCCCCATGATGTTCTCCACCATGGTGATCTGCGCCATCTGGCGCTCCATGTACCACTACGACTACGGGATCTTCAATTACGCCCTGCGGACCGCGGGGTTCCAACCGGTGAAGTGGTTGATAAGCCAGGACCTGGCACTTTGGTCGGTGATGTTGGTGGACATCTGGCAGTGGACTCCCATGGCCTTCCTCATCCTCCTCGCGGGCCTCCAATCCATCCCCGGGGAGTTGTACGAGGCGGCCCGGGTGGACGGGGCCACGGGGGCACGCCTCTTCCGTCACGTCACCCTGCCGCTCCTCCGGAACCACATATTCCTGGCGTTGCTCCTCCGTTCCATCGACACGTTCAAGATCTTCGATAAAGTCTACGCCCTCACCGGAGGGGGCCCGGGAACGGCTACGGAGACCATTTCCTTCTACATCTACCGGGAGGGATTCCGCTACTTCAACATGGGACGGGCCTCGGCCGCCGCGGTGGTGATGTTCCTGGCGGTCAGCGTGGTGAGCTTCATCTACATCCGGCAGGTCTGGCGGGGTGAAGGATGAACATCTGGAGGGCGACGAGGCTCGCCAAACGCGCGCTCTTCTGGGCCGTGCTCCTCTCCGTCATGGTGTTCGTCCTCTTCCCCATTTACTGGATGCTCACCACATCCTTCAAGGAACCCCTGGAGTACGCCACCCGAACCCCCAGCTGGTTCCCCCACAGGATCACTTTTCAGCATTACCGCGAGATCTGGAAGGAGGGGGCCTATCGCTACTTCATCAACACCGTGCTCGTCTCGCTGGGGTCGACCCTCCTTTCCCTGGGGATCGCGTTTCCCGCGGCATACGGACTCGCCAGATTCCGGTTCCCGGCCAAACTGGACTTGATCTTCCTACTGTGGGTTCTGCTGGTACGGATGGCCCCGCCGGTGGTCCTCGCCATCCCCCTCTACACCACCCTGCAGGGGCTGGGGTTGCTGAACAAGCTCACGGGGCTCGTGATCGCTTATCAGGTCTACACCCTTCCCTACAGCATCTGGATGCTGTTGCGATTCGTACGGGATGTGCCCATCGAGGTGGAGGAGGCGGCGGCGATAGACGGGGCCTCGAGGCTCCGGACCCTGGTGGCCATCGTCCTCCCCCTGGTGGGCCCCGGCCTGGTGGCCACCGCCATCTTCGCGGTGATCATGACCTGGAACGAATTCATCTACGCACTCCTCTTCCTGCGGAGGCCGGAGGTCTTCACGTTGCCCATACACATCTCCCACTTCATCACCGAGTACGAGGTCCTATGGGGCCCGTTGATGGCCATCGGGATCACCTCTTCCCTCCCGATCCTGATCCTCTCCGGCTACGTACAGAAGCATCTCCTGCGGGGCTTCGCCATCAGCTTCAAGTGAGGGGGTGTCCGGAGCCCGCTCACCCCGTGCCACCGTTACGCGTCGCGGAGTTAAAGTTTGTAGCCGAACCGGCGTAGGAGCTCCTTGCGCTCGCGGATATCCTCCTCGGTCTCGACGCCCTTGGTCCTAACCCCGTCGACGACCCCGAGGACCCCGCGGCCCTGTTCCGTCTCGGCCACGATCACCTGGAGGGGGTTGGCGGTGGCGCAGAAGATCCGGCATACCTCGGGGACCTCCTTGATGGCGTTCAGGACGTTGATGGGATAGAAGTCACGCAGGAAAACGACGAACACGTGGCCGGCGGAGAGGGCCAGGGCGTTCTTTTTTGCCAGCTCGATCATCTCCTCGTCGGTGCCGGACCAACGCACCAAGGCCTTGCCCGAGGCCTCGCAGAACGCCAGGCCGAACTTGGCCCCCGGGACCTGGGTCACGATGGCCTCGTGGATATCCTCCACCGTCTTGATGAAATGCGATTGACCCAGGATCACGTTCACCTCATCGGGCTTCTCGATGGAAACCACCTTCAGCTCCATAGACATCCCTCCCCTCCGCCCTCACCGGCGGTCCCCCGCCACCGGCGAGGGGATATCGTAGACCAAATATATGTTGGCCGCCGCGGCGAACTCACGCACGTATGCGGCCGCATCCCCC
>JAADIW010000014.1 GCA_013151115.1 Caldisericota bacterium | reverse complement strand
TGGTGGGGCACGGGGCGGTGCGGCTGGCGGTATTGGGCGCGGACGACCGCGCCCCCGCCCCGGAAGAGCTGGCGGAGATGGAGCGGTTGGTGGAGGAGGCCATGGCCGCCGGGGCCTTCGGCCTCTCCAGCGGCCTCATCTATCCCCCCGGGTGCTTCGCCGGGACAGAGGAGCTTATCGCCCTGGCCCGGGCAGCGGGGAAGTGGGGCGGCCTTTACGCCACCCACATCCGCGGGGAGGGGGATACCCTCGTCGCGGCGGTGGCGGAGGCGATCCGCATCGGTGGGGAGGCCGGGGTACGGGTGGAGATCGCCCACCACAAGGCCGTGGGCGAGAGGAACTGGGGGAGGGTCCGGGAGACCCTGGCGATGATGGAGGAGGCCCGCCGGCGGGGCGTGGACGTGGCCTGCGACGTCTACCCCTACACTGCGTCCAGCACCACCTTGACGGCGTGCTTCCCCCCGTGGGCCCATCGCGGCGGCCTCCGCGCGCTGCTCGAGAGGCTCCGGGATCCCGACGCCCGGGAGGAGATCCGCCGCTCCATCTTCGAGGACGGTGGTTGGGAGAACTTCCTCCGGCAGGGGCACTGGTCCCGCATCCGCGTCAGCGGGGTCAAGTCGGAAAAGAACCGGGAACTCGTGGGGCGGGATCTCGAGGAGATCGCCCGGATCCGGGGGAAGGATCCCTTCGACGCCCTCTGCGACCTGGTCCTGGAGGAAGAGGGCGATGTCTCCATGGTGGTGTTCGAGATGGATCCGGGGGACGTGGCGTTCGTGCTGGCTCACCGGCTCTCCTGTGTCGGCTCGGACGGGGTGTGCCTGGCCCCCCGGGGGATCCTGGGTGAGGGGAAACCCCACCCCCGCAGCTACGGGACCTTCCCCCGGGTGCTGGGGAAATACGTGCGGGAGGAGGGCCTCCTCCCCCTGGAGGAGGCGGTCCGGAAGATGACCTCCCACCCGGCCCGGCGCCTCGGCCTCCGGGACCGGGGCCTGATCGCCCCGGGGTTCGCGGCGGACCTCGTGATCCTGGACCCGGAGCGTATCGGGGACCTGGCCACCTTCGAGGAACCCCATCGGTTCCCCACGGGGATCGAGTGGGTCCTGGTGAACGGCGAGGTGGTGGTGGAACGGGGGGAGCACACCGGCACCACGCCGGGCCGGCTCCTGCGCCGCGGGTCCCGATAGACCGCCCCCGCCCGGATCCTCGCCGCTCAGGCCGCCTCCGGCGACCGGACGGGAACGGGGGTCAGCCAGCCGTGGCGGTCCGGGATCTCCCCCCGCACGATCCCGAAGAACTCCTCTTGCAGCCTGGCGGTGATCGGGCCCCTCTTCCCCCCTCCCACCGGGATCCCGTCCACCGAGCGGATGGGGGTGATCTCCGCCGCGGTGCCGGTGAAGAACGCTTCGTCCGCGAGATACAGTCTCTCCCTGGAGATGAGCTCCTCCCGTACCGGTATCCCCAGGTCCCCGGCCAGCGTCATCACGCACCTCCGGGTCACCCCGCCCAGGATGGAGGAGGAGAGAGGCGGGGTGTAAAGGACCCCGTCCTGGACGATGAAAAGGTTTTCACCGCTCCCCTCGCTCACGTACCCGAAGATGTCCAGGGCGATCCCCTCGGCACATCCCCTGTCCCTGGCCTCCATGGCGATGAGCTGGGAGTTGGTGTAATGCCCCCCCGCCTTGGCCAGGGCGGGATAGGTGTTGGGGGCCATGCGGAACCAAGTGGAAACGCACACATCTACCCCGTGTTCCAGGGCCTCGGCCCCCAGATAGGCCCCCCATTCGATGGTGATGATCGCCACCTCCACGGGGCAATCGCGGCGGGGATCCAGGCTGAAACTCCCCAGGCCCCGGAAGGCCAGGGGGCGTATGTAACAGGCGCGGTGCCCGTTCCTGGCCACGAGCCCGATGATCGCCCGGCGGAGCTCGTCCCGGGAGAAGGGCAGGTCCATGCGGTAGATCTTGCAGGAGCCGTACAGGCGGTCCAGGTGTTGGTCCAGGCAGAGGATCGCGGGTCCGTCTGCGGTCTCGTACGAGCGGATCCCCTCGAACACGCTGGAGCCGTAGTGGAGGGCGTGCACCCCCACGTGCACCACCGCCTCCTCCCACGGCACGAACTCGCCGTTGAACCAGACCCACTTGCCGTTCTTAAGCGCCATGTCCTTTCTCACCGCCATATCCCCTCCTTCTCGCCCAGGGAACAAGCCCGCCGGCGTCCAGGATCTCCAGGATGAAATGGGGAAGCGGGGCAGCCCGAAACTCCCGGCCGCACCCCAGGTCCCGCAACACGCCCGTCCCGAGGTCCACCGCGATGGGGCTCTCCTCCGCGATCCCCCCGAGCCCCGGGCACTCGAGCGCCGGGAACCCGAGGTTCACCGCGTTGCGGAAGAAGATGCGGGCGAAGCTCTTCGCCACCACGCAGGCGACCCCGGCGCCCCTGAGCGCCAACACGGCGTGCTCCCGGGAGGAGCCACAGCCGAAGTTCTCCCCCGCCACCAGGATGTCCCCGGGCCGGATCCTCCCCGGGAAGCCGGGGTCGAGGCCCTCGAGGCAGTGGCGCCCGAGCTCCGCCGGGTCGGCGGTGACGAGGTAGCGGGCGGGGATGATGGCATCGGTATCCACGTCGTTTCCCACCACCAGCGCCCTTCCCTGGATGATCATCCTCCCCTCCCTAGAGTTCCTCCGGCGATGCGATCCGCCCCAGGACCGCGGAGGCCGCGGCTACCGCCGGGTTGGCGAGGTAGACCTCGCCCTCGGGGTGCCCCATCCGGCCGCGGAAGTTGCGGTTGGTGGTGGAGACGCACCGCTCCCCGGCCGCCAACACCCCCATGTGGCCCCCGAGGCACGGCCCGCAGGTGGGGGTGGAGAGGACAGCCCCCGCCGCCAGGAAGGCCTCCGCCAGCCCCTCCCGTACCGCCCGGAGGTGCAGCTCCTGTGACCCGGGGATCACGATGCACCGCACCCCGGGGTGCACCTCCCTCCCCCGCAGGACCTCCGCCGCCAGGAGGAGATCGCGCCAGCGGCCGTTGGTGCAGCTGCCGATCACCACCTGGTCGACGGGGACCTCGCCGAGCTCGTCCACGGGCACGACGTTCGCCGGGGAGTGGGGCCGGGCCACCAGGGGGCGCAGTGCCCCGAGGTCCACCTCGATCACCTCGGCGTAATCCGCGTTGGGCTCGGGGTACACCGGCTCGTACTCCCGCGCCGCCCGGCCCCGGAGGTACGCCAGGACCTTCTCGTCGGGGGGGAAGAGGCCGGCGGTGGCCCCGGCCTCCACGGCCATGTTGGCCACGGTGAGGCGGTCGTCCAGGGGCAGCGCCCCTACCTCCCCCCCGAACTCGAACGCGCACCAGTTGGCCCCGCTCGTCCCCACCATCCCGAGGAGGTGGAGGATCAAGTCCTTTCCCGTGACCCACCGGGGGAGCGTCCCCACGAGCTCCACCCTGATCGTCCGGGGCACCCGGAGCCAGGTCCTCCCCGTGGCCATGGCGTAGCCGATGTCGGTGGACCCCATCCCGGTGGCGAACGCCCCGAGAGCTCCGTAGGTGCAGGTGTGGGAATCCCCGCCCACCACGATCTCCCCCGGGAGGACCAGCCCCCTCTCGGGGAGCAGCACGTGCTCGATCCCCCCGCGGCCCTCCTCGAAGAGGTGGGGGATCCCCTGGGCCCGGGCGAACTCCCGCACCACGCGGCACTGCTCGGCGCTCCGCACGTCCTTGCAGGGGGTGAAGTGGTCCAACACCAACGCCACCCTCACGGGATCGAAGACCCGTTTCGCCCCCAGCTCCCGGAAGGCCCGGATCGCGAGGGGGGCGGTGATGTCGTTGGCGAGGACGAAGTCCACCGGGACCTCCACGAACTCCCCCGCCGCCACCGGCCGCCCCGCGTGGCGGGCGATGATGGCCTCCGCCAGCGTCATCCCCACGGCTCTCCCCTGAGATACGCGCACACGAGCTCCCCGAACTCCGCGGTGGTCACGGCCTTCCCCTCCGCCCCGGGGAGGTCCGGGGTGTGGTATCCGGCCCCGAGGACCGCCCACACCGCCTCCCGCAGCTTTCGCCCTTCCTCTCCCCGTCCCAGTCCGATCTCCAGGAGCATCGCCGCCGAGAGGAGGGCGGCCACGGGATTGGCGATGCCCTTCCCCGCGATGTCCGGGGCCGAGCCGTGGACCGGCTCCGCCAGGGGCGGCCCCTCCCCCATGTTCAGGGACGGTGCCATCCCCAGCCCCCCGCCCCACACGCTGGCCTCGTCGGAGAGGATGTCCCCGAAGAGGTTCGGGGTGAGCACCACGTCGAACCGCTCCGGGGCCTTGGCGAGCCACATGGCCATGGCGTCCACCAACATCTCCTCCACTTCCACGTCGGGGTAATCCCGCGCCACCTCCAGGGCCACAGCGCGGAAAAGTCCGCAGGTTTTTTTCAACACGTTCGCCTTGTGGACCACGGTGACCTTCCGCTTGCGCCTCCGGGCGAGCTCGAACGCCGTCCGCGCGATCCGCTCCGATGCCTCTCGGGTGATCACCCGCAGGGCCACCGCGAACTCCCCATCCCCCCACTCGGTGCGGACGTAGAGCCCCTCGGTGTTCTCCCGGGCGATGATGAGGTCCACCCCCTGCCGCAGCCCGGGGAGGGGAGGGGACACGGTGGGTCGGAGGTTGGCGTAGAGGCGGAGCCTTTGCCTCAGGGTTAGGATCACCGGCTCGTACCCGGGGACCTCCTCGGAGGGGGCGGAGATGGCCCCGAAGAGGATCCCATCCGCGCCTTCGATGGCGGCCCAAGTCTCCTCGGGGATCGCGGCCCCCCGCCGCCGGAAGCATTCGAACCCCGCCTCGGCGGGGACGAATTCCAGGCCCGGGGCCACGGCCCGCATCGCCTCCACGGCCACCGGCACCACCTCGTGGCCGATCCCATCCCCCTCGATGACGCAGATCCGTGCCTTCCCGTGACGGGTCACCGTTCGCCCCCCTTCGCCGCCAAGAGCTTGTTCAGGGCGTTGAGGTAGGCCTTGGCGCTGGCCACCACGATGTCGGTGGAGGCCCCCTGGCCGCTGAAGATCCGGGGCTTCCCGTTCTCCCCCCTTACCTTGGGGGACTCCACCGTGATGGACACCTCGCCCATGGCATCGAGGCCGCCCGTGATGGCCTTGATGGAGAACGCGATCAGCACGGGCTCCTCGCCCACGATACGGTTGATGGCCCGATAGACCGCGTCCACAGGGCCGGTGCCGTGGTTGGAGTCCACGAGCACCTGTCCATCCGGGGCCCGCAGCGCCACGGTGGCGGTGGGGATTCCCTTGTCGCCGCACACCACCTGGACCTGTTCCAACTTATAGATCTCCGGGGGGCGGAAGAGCTCGTCGGCCACGATGGCTTCCAGATCTGCCTCCGTGACCTCCTTCAGGTCCGCGAGCTCCTTGAACCGCGCGAACACCCGGTCCAACTCCTCGTCGGAGAGCTCGTACCCCAGCTTCCGGAGCTTCTCCCGGAGGGCGTGGCGGCCCGAGAGCTTCCCCAACACCAGCTCCGTTTCCTCGAACCCCACCGCCTTGGGGTCGATGATCTCGTAGGTGGAACGATCCTTCAGGACCCCGTCCTGGTGCACCCCGGACTCGTGGGCGAAGGCGTTGGCCCCCACGATGGCCTTGTTGGGGGGGACCTGGACCCCCGCGATGGAGCTCACCAGACGGCTGGTGCGGACGATCTGGGGGGTCTCGACCCCCGTCCCGACCCCGAAGAGGTCCCGCCTCACCTCCAGGGCCATCACCACCTCTTCCAGGGCGGCGTTCCCGGCCCGCTCCCCCAGGCCGTTCACGGTGCACTCCACCTGCCTCGCCCCGGCGGCCACCGCGGCCAGGGTGTTGGCCACCGCGAGCCCGAGGTCGTCGTGGCAGTGGACGGAGATCGTGGCCCGCCCGATGTTCGGGACCTTCTCCACGATCCCCCGGATGAGCGCGGCGAACTCGCTGGGGATGGCGTAGCCCACGGTATCGGGGATGTTGACCGTGGTGGCCCCGGCCTCGATAGCGGCCTCCAGGACCTCATAGAGGAACGTGGGATCGGTTCGGGAGGCGTCCTCGGGGGAGAACTCCACATCGG
>JAADIW010000077.1 GCA_013151115.1 Caldisericota bacterium | reverse complement strand
GGATGCCTCCGGGGGGTACGGGTGGGGGCGGTGTTGGCCACCGATTCCAACATCTGGCTGCCGGAGCAGCCATCGCTGGAGGAGAAGGAGCGCCTCTTCCGGGAGGGGGAGAAACGGGCCATCGACGTGGCCCTGGAGGCGGTGCGGATACTCGCGGGGAAAGGCACATGAGGGTGCTGGACCTCCTCCTCCGGGGAGGGAGGATCCTGGACATTTACCGCCTGCGCGTTTTCCACGGCTGGGTGGGGATCGCCGGGGGGAAGTTCGTCTACGTGGAGGAGGGGGATCCCCCCGCCGGCATCGACGCCCGCGAGGTCCACGACCTGGGTGGTGCCCTCATCGCGCCGGGCCTGATAGATGCCCACATGCACGTGGAATCCAGCCTGCTCGCCCCGCGGCGCTTCGCCGCGGCGGCGCTCCCCCACGGTACCACTTGCGTCCTCGCCGATCCCCACGAGATCGCCAACGTGGCCGGGAAAGACGGGGTCCGGTGGTTTTGGGAGGCCACCCGGGCGCTTCCCCTGCGCATTTACCTCGCGGTCCCCAGCTCCGTGCCCCCCACCGAAGCGCCCCTGGAGACCCCCAATGCCGCGCTGCCCCCGGAGGACGTGGCCGAGCTCCTCGGGCTCCCCGATGCCATCGCGCTGGGTGAAGTGATGGACTATCGGGGCCTGGCGGGGGGCACGGGGAGGTACGCGGCGGAGATAGCGGCCGCTCGGGCGGCCCGGTGCACGGTGGAGGGGCACGCGCCGGGCCTCTCGGGGACCGAGTTATCGGCGTACATCTCCCACGGGATCCACTCCGACCACACCCTGATGTCCCCGGGGAAGCTCGCGGAGGAGATCACCAAGGGCGTGGTGGCCATGCTCCAGGAGAAGTCGCTTTCCCCGGAAGTGGTAGAGCTCATACGGTCCCTCCCCGACCGTTCCCGTTGCCTCCTGGTCACCGACGATGTCCCCCCCTCGGGGCTCCTGGAGGGACATCTCTCCCGGGTGCTCCTGCGGGCGGTGGAGCTCGGACTTCCGCCGGAAGAGGCCTTCGCCATGGCCACGGCGCGGCCGGCGGCGTACCTCGGCCTTCGTCACCTGGGGGCGGTGGCCCCGGGGCGGGAAGCCGATTTCCTGGTCTTGGACGACCTCGTATCCTTCCCCCCGCGTGCCGTTTACGTGCGGGGGCGGAAGGTGGCCGAGGGTGGCACACCCGTGGTCCCGATGCCGCCACACACCCCCGCTCCCCCAGCCCACCCCACGGTCCCGGGCCCCTTCGACGCCGCCGATTTCTCGTTGCCCGAAGGGGAGGAGTTGGAAGCGAACGTCGTCGAGGTACTGAACCGCGAGAACTCCCTGACGGGCCTCGCGCGGGTCACCGTTACGGTCCGGGATGGGCTCCCCGTCCGTCCCCGCGGACTCGCGGTGGTGGGGGTGTTCGCGCGCCGGGGCGGGGGCCGGTGCCTGGGGCTCCTCCGCGGCCTCGGTATGCGTGAAGGAGCGATAGCCACGAGCTTCGCCCACGATTCCCACAACCTGCTTGTGGTGGGGCGCTCCCCCGCGGATATGGCCGCCGCCGCCAACGTCGTGCACCGCCACGGCGGCGGGATCGCGGTGGTACGGGGGGGAAGCCCCATCGCATTTCTCCACCTCCCCCTTTTCGGGCTCCTCGCCGACGCGCCCCCGGGGGAGGTGGCCGCTTCCCTTCAGCGGATCGAAGATGCCCTCCGGGAGCTGGGGGTTGCCCACAAGCGGCCCTTCCTCCTCATCTCGGTCCTGTCCCTCACCGTGAGCCCCTATTACAAGTTCTCCGATAAGGGGATCGTGGACGTGGAGAACCTCGCGATCGTGCCCCCGTTCCGTCCTCCCTGAGCGGGAGGGGGACTTCCCGGCCACGACCCCGCGGAGGCGGTTGCGTTACCATCTCCGGCACCGGCACATTACATCCCCCGCGTCGCGGGGTCGGGGAGGAGTACATGGATTACGAACTCCGCATACAACCGGACCGGGAGAAGCCCGAGGCGGCAGATATCGTGTGGGGGAACAGGACACTCTCGCTTCCCCTGGTGCCGCTCCCCGGGGCTTTCCTGGAATGGCAACTGAGGTTTCGGCGGGCCAACATCCGCTTCTTCATGACCGGGGAGGGGGAACACGACTTCGCCGTACACGTGGGGTACATGGGCACGGTGAACCACGACGGCCCGTGCCCCGTCAACATCGCCGCGAAAGGCGTGGGTCTCTTGCTCCGCCGCGATCTCGACGACCTCGGCGCTGAGATCGAGGCGCTGATCGAGGAGGGCCTGGCCCGGGGCGAGGAGGAGACCCGGGGGAAACGGCTCTCGTTCCTCCTCAAGCTCTACGAGGAGGTGGAGCTGGATCCCTACTCCTTCGCCACCATCGAGATCTTCGCCAGGACCACCTGGCGGAACATCACGCGCGATCCCCGCTGCAGCGTGCTGTTCGCCTCCTACCGCAACACGAGCTTCCTCATCAACGGCGTGGCCGAGGTCCTGGGCCCCGGCACGCCGGAGTACCGCTTCGTCACCGGGCTCCACGATCTCTTCCACCTCCCCCGGAGCGGGAAGCGGCGCGGGTACCCGGCGGTCTACCGCATCTGGGCCGTGGAGGCGTACGACAAGACCCCGGGTCCCAGGGCGGGGGAACGGCTCGCCTGAAGGCCGGACGGGGGAGCGGTCACACCACCTTGCCGGTGCGCTGGGCCAGGGCGCGCTGGAGCGCCTCCACCATGTCGGTCCGCTCCCACGGGGGATCGAGCTCGATCCTGCCGAAGTGGCCGTAGCAGGAGAAGGGCTCGTAGATGGGGCGCCGTAGATCCAGGCGCTCGATGATGGCCGCCGGCCTGAAATCGAACACCGAGAGCACGATCTCCCTCAGGATCTCGTCCGATACCACCCCGGTCCCGAAGGAGTCCACGTTCACCGCCAGGGGATGGGCCCTCCCGATGGCGTAGGCGATCTGGACCTCGCATTCCTGGGCGAGCCCCGCGGCCACCAGGTTCACGGCCACGTACCGCGCCATGTACGAGCCGGAGCGGTCCACCTTCGTCGGATCCTTGCCGGAAAACGCCCCGCCCCCGTGGGAACCGTAGCCGCCGTAGGTGTCAACGATGATCTTCCGCCCCGTCATCCCCGTGTCGCCCACCGGCCCCCCGATCACGAATCTCCCCGAGGTGTTCACGAGGATCTCCGTGCGCTCGTCGAGCCACCCGTCGAGGACCGGTTCCACCACGTATTTCCTGATGTCGGCCGCGAGCTCCCCGAGCTCCACGTCGGGATCGTGTTGGGCCGCGAGGAGCACCGTGTGCGCCCGCACGGGCTTCCCGTCCTCGTACTCCACCGTGACCTGCGTCTTCCCGTCGGGGCGGAGGTAGGGGAGGGTCCCGTCCTTCCGCACCTCGGCCAGGCGCTTGGCGAGCTTGTGGGCGAGGATGATGGGGAGGGGCATATACTCGGGGGTCTGCTTGGTGGCGTAGCCGAACATGATCCCCTGGTCTCCGGCTCCCAGCTGGTCCCGCGGGTCCTTGGACCCGTGTTTGACCTCCCACGAGGAGAGCACGGCCTGGGCGATGTCCGGGGATTGATGCCGCAGGAGGTTCATCACGGTGCACGCCTCGTGCGAGAAACCGTAGGAGAACTCGGTGTAGCCGATGTCCTTTATCACGCGGCGGGCGAGCTCGTCCACGTTCACCTCGGCGTTGCTCGTGATCTCGCCCCCGACGATGACGAGGCTGTGGGTGACGAACGTCTCACAGGCCACGCGGCCCTGAGGATCCTGGGAGAGAACGGCGTCCAGAACCGCGTCGGATATCCTGTCCGCTATCTTGTCGGGATGTCCCTCGGTGACCGATTCGGACGTGATGAGCTTCGTCTGCACCGCACCTCCTTTGCCGGGGGATGGTATGAGAATCGGTTTCCGCCTGCAACCCGACGCGGGAAACCGCCGCCCGAAGGGCCGAATTCAATGCGGGCATCCTCCTCCACGGGGGCCCTGGTCACTCGATGACGAGGTCCGCGAGGGCCCGGGGGTAATGGGTGAGGCGCTCGGCCCCGGTACCCGTCACCACCACGGTGTCGGAGTGGCGGAACCCGGCGAACCCGGGGATGTAGATCCCGGGCTCCACCGAGAACACCATCCCCGGCTCGATCACGGTATCGTCCCCGATGTCGAGGAACGGGGCCTCGTGCATCCTGATGCCCAGAGCGTGGCCGGTGTGGTGGCGCCAATGCCCCTCGATCCCCTCCCGGGCGAAGAATTCCCGCACCGCTCGGTCCACATCGGCGCAGCGGCGTCCCGGGCGTATCTCCGCGATGGCGAGGTCCTGGGCGGCGAGCATGAGCTCGAAGTACCGGCGCTGCTTCTCGGTGGGTCTCCCCACGATCATGGTGCGCTCGAGCTCCGCCCCGTAGCCCCCCACATCGGCGGTGGCCCCGGTGACGAGGACATCGCCCCTCTTGATGCGGACGTTGGTGGTGATGGCGTGGGGAACGGCGGAGTGGGGGCCGACCTGCCCGCGGAAGCCCGCCCGCGCCGGGAGCCCCGGCCGCGTGGGCCGGTAATCCGGCCCCAGGGCCCGGAACATGGCCGCCGAGGCCTCGAGGGACGCCCGGGCGGAGATCTCCGTCTCGGTGAGCCCCGGGCGCGTGTACTCCTGGAGGAGGGAGTGGGCGAGGTTGGCCCATACCGCGCTCTCGCGGAGGAGCTCGATTTCCTCCGGGCTCTTCACGGCCATCATCCGCTCGAGAATGTCCTTTACCAGTACGACCTCGGCCGCGATGACCTCGCTCAGCTTGGGACCACGATAGCCGTAGCCGCCCCCGTAGCCGTCGGAATCGGCCCCGATCTTTTTGCCCTCGAGGACGAGGTCCCGGAGGAGGTCCGCCAACCGCTCCATGGGGTGCCGTTCATCCGGGTATTCGGGGTAGGTGACGACCTCCACGTCGCATGCTTCCCCGGCATGCTCCCGCTCGAGTAGGGGCACGAAGAGCACCGGGCGCCTCCCGAACGCCCAGACGAGCGCTATAGGCCGCTCCGTAGCGATGAATGAAAACCGGCTCAGGTAAAAGACGTTGTGCGGGGCGAACAGGCAGGCCCCCGCGAGCCCCTCCGCGCCGAGCCCTTCCTCCAGCCCCCTCCTCCGCCGCGCTATCTCCCCGTCGCTCACCCGTATCCCCATGCTCTTCCGTCCCCACTACCGCGGTGTTCCCGCCATTATAGGCCGGGCCGTGGCCACGCGGCCCGCTTTTGGGGCCGCCGGGGGATCGTTTAGTATCCTGAGCCCATGGGGATTTCGCTGGGCGTAGATGTCGGGGGGACGTTCACCGATTTCGTGTGGGTGGCGGACGGCGAGCTCGGGGCCCTGAAGGTGCCCACCTCCCCGGCCCAGGAAGAGGCCTTTCTCGCGGGACTGGGACGTTTGCCAGCGACGGAGATCGAACGGATCGTCCACGGGACCACCGTGGCCACCAACGCCCTCCTGGAGGGGAAGTGGGCGAGGACGGTCCTCATCACCACCGCGGGGTTCCGGGACGTCCTCGAGATCGGCCGCCAGAACCGGCCCTCTCTCTACGACCTTTTTTGCGAGCGGCCGGTCCCCCTGGTGCCCCGGGAGTGGCGCCTGGAGGTCCCCGAGCGCGTCGATGCCCGGGGCGTGGCGATCCGCCCGCTGGACGAGGGGGCCGTGAGGGCGCTGGCCCGCGTGATCTCCGGGGGCGGGGTGGAGTCCGTGGCGGTGGTCCTCCTCTTCTCGTTCCTGAACCCGGCCCACGAGCGGCGCGTCCGGGAGATCCTCCGGGAGGAAGGGATCGAGGCGCCGATCACCCTCTCCTGCGAGGTCCTCCCCGAGTTCCGGGAGTACGAGCGGACCTCCACCACGGTGATGACGGCGGCGCTGCGGCCGGTGGTGGAGGGTTACCTCTCGCGCCTCTCCGCGGCTCTGGCCTCCAGGGGGATGGCCGCCCCGCTCCTGGTGATGCAATCGAACGGGGGCGTCGCGGGGGCGGAGGAGGCGGGGAGGAGGGCGGCGGCCCTCCTCCTCTCGGGGCCTGCGGGCGGGGTGGTAGGGGCGCGACGGGTCGGCCTCGCCGCGGGCCTTTCGGACCTCAT
>JAADIW010000111.1 GCA_013151115.1 Caldisericota bacterium | reverse complement strand
GACGATCTCTACCTCGAGCTCGTGGACCCCACCCTGGGGGAACCCCGCTATTCGGAGGAGGAATGCCTCGATAAGGGCCTCACTTACGCCGCCCCCCTCCGGGTGACCGCCCGGCTGTGGGAAGGGGGGAAGGTGGTGCGGGAGACGGAGCTTTACCTCGCCGATATCCCGCTCATGACCGCCAGGGCCACCTTCATCATCAACGGGACCCAGAACGCCATCGTGAACGAGCTCGCCCGTTCCCCGGGCCTCTACATCACGCAGGAGGGCCCGACCCTCTTCCGCGCCCATTTCCTCCCGGAGCTCGGGGCGTGGCTCGAGATCGACCTGGACGTGCGACGGTGGACCCTGCGCGCCAGCCTCGACCGGCGGGCGAAGGTCCCGGTGACCACCTTCCTCCGGGCCCTGGGGATGGAGACCGCCGAGATCCTCAAGCGTTACTCCATCGAGGCCTCCCCCGAGGAGCTCACGGACCGGGTGGGGGCGCTGCTCGCCGAGGACGTGGAGATGGGCGACGAGCGGTGGGAGGCGGGCAGCGAGCTCACCCGGGAGCGGGCCTCCGCCGCCTCGGCCGCGGGCCGGACCCTGCGCCTGGTGCACCCGGCGATCCAGAAGTCCCTGGCGGAGGATAAGACCCAGTCCCAGGAGGAGGCGATCCGCTACATCTACCACCGGTTCCGCCCCTCCGATCGCCCCTCCCTGGCCCAGATGGAGGAGTACCTCCGGGACTTCTACTTCAACCCGGACCGCTACCGGCTCACCAAGATCGGGCGGTTCAAGCTCAACCGCAAGCTCGGCCTCGACCGCGAGGAGACCTATCTCACCCCGGAGGACATCTTCCGGGCGGTGGAGCTGTTGTTGCGGGCGCCGGAGGACCCCCGGCTCCTCGACGAGAAGGACCACCTGGCGAACAAACGCGTGCGGCTACCGGGGGAGCAGGCCCAATCCGCCCTGCGGGCGGGGCTCGTGCGCATGGCCCGGGTGGCCCAGGACAAGCTATCCCGCTACGATCCCGAGGACAAGGATATCATCCGCAAGATCATCTCCGCCCGCACCGTTCAGGCCGCGGTAAACGCCCTCTTCTACACCGGGCGCCTGTCCCAGTTCCTGGAGCAGACCAATCCCCTCTCGGAGCTCACCCACAAGCGGCGGCTCTCCGCCCTGGGCGGATCCCCCCAGGCCAAGCGCGCCAAGATCGAGGTCAGGGACGTGCATCCGTCGCACTACGCCCGCATCTGCCCCATCGAGACCCCGGAAGGCCAGAACATCGGGCTCATCACCTCCATGGCGGTGTTCGTGCGGGTGAACGATTACGGCTTCCTCGAGGCCCCCTACGTGCGGGTGAAGAAGGGGAAGGTCACCGGGGAGATCGTGTACCTCATGGCCGATGAGGAGGAGCGCTACCTCATCGCCCCCGCCACCGTCCCCATCGACGGCAAGGGGCGCATCCAAGGGGAGCTCGTCCCCGTGCGCACCGGCCGCGAGGAGATCCGGTTCGTCCCCCCGGAGGAGGTGGACTTCGTGGAGGTGGCGCCCCATGCCACCGTGGGGGTCTCGGCGTCGCTCATCCCCTTCCTGGAACACGACGACGCCAACCGGGCCCTCATGGGCGCCAACATGCAGCGCCAGGCCGTCCCGCTTCTGCGCCCCCAGGCCCCCCTCGTGGGCACGGGCATGGAGCGGGTGGCGGCGGTGGACTCCGGGGCCGTGGTGGTGGCGGAGGAGGACGGGGTGGTGGAGAAGGTGGACGCCCGCTACATCGTGGTGCGCACGAAGAAGGGGAGGAAGGTCTACAAGCTCGCCAACTTCGAGCGTTCCAACCAGGACACCATCGTCCACCATCGCCCCATCGTCTGGCCCGGCGACGAGGTGAAGAGGGGCGACGTCCTCGCCGATTCCCTCTCCACCGACCGCGGGGAATTGGCGCTGGGGGCCAACCTCCTGGTGGGATTCCTCCCGTTCGAGGGCTACAACTACGAGGACGCCATCGTCATCTCGGAGCGGCTGGTACGGGAGAACATCCTCGATTCCATCCATATCCAGGAGTTCGAGGTGACGGCCGAGGAGACAAAGCTCGGGCCCGAGGAGATCACCGCCGATATCCCCGGGCTTTCCAACAAGGACCGCCGGAACCTCGATGAACACGGGATCATCCGCGTGGGGACGGAAGTCAGGACCGGGGATGTCCTCGTGGGGAAGGTCACCCCCAAGGGCGAGGCCGAGCCCACCCCCGAGGAGAAGATCTTCCGCTCCATCTTCGGCGAGAAGATGAAGAGCTTCCGTAACACCTCCCTCCGCATGCCCCCCATCTCCGGGACGGCCACCGTTATCCGGGTGAAGCGCTTCTCGCGGGCGGCGGGGGACGAGCTCGAGGCCGGGGTCAACGAGCTGGTGAAGGTGTACGTGGCCCAGCGCCGGCCCATCGCGGTGGGGGATAAGCTCGCCGGCCGCCACGGGAACAAGGGCGTGATCGCCAAGATCCTCCCGGTGGAGGACATGCCGTTCCTCCCGGACGGGACCCCCCTGGACGTCATCCTCAACCCCCTGGGGGTCCCCTCACGGATGAACCTGGGCCAGATCTTCGAGACACACCTCGGATGGTTGTGCAAGCTGCGGGGGGAGAGGGCGGCCACCCCGCCCTTCGACGGGGCGAAGGAGGAGGAGATCCTCGCCGAGCTCGCGGAGGCGCGGAAGGAGGCGGGCCTGGACGCCGGCGACAACCGGGACGGGAAGGTGATCCTCCGGGACGGGCGCACCGGCGAGCCGTTCGAGCAGCCGATCACCGTGGGCTACATGTACATCATGAAGCTCGAGCACATCGCGGCCGACAAGATCCACGCGCGCTCCACCGGTCCCTACGCCCTCATCACCCAACAGCCCCTGGGGGGGAAGGCCCAGTTCGGCGGCCAGCGCCTCGGCGAGATGGAGGTGTGGGCCCTGGAGGCGTACGGCGCGGCCTCGCTCCTCCAGGAGATGCTCACGGTGAAGTCGGACGATACCAAGGGCCGCGTGCAGTTGTACAAGGCGATCCTGAAGGGGGAGGAATTTCCGCGCCCCGGGATCCCCGAGTCGTTCAAGGTCCTGTGGCGCGAGCTCCAGGGGCTGTGCCTCTCGCCCAAGGCCTATGACCACAAGGGCAGGGAGTTGGATATCGTGTGAAGGGGGAGTTCGAGCGGGCGGCGGGGTACGTGCTCTTCAGGGAGCGGGGGGGACGGCGGGAGTATCTCCTCGTACGCAATAGAAACGGCCGCCACTGGGGGTTCCCCAAGGGCCGCATCGAGGCGGGGGAGAGCCCCGAGGAGGCCGCCCGCAGGGAAGTGGCCGAGGAGGTCGGGATCCACCGCCTGCGGCCGGTTCCCTTCTCCCGCACCATCAACTACAGCTTCATCCGTAACGGAAGACTCGTCCACAAAGAGGTCACCTATTTCCTCGCCGAGACCGGGGAAGAGGGGATATTGAACGACCGGGAATTGGTGGAGATGCGCTGGCTTCCGTACGAGCGCGCCCTCGCGACCCTCACCTACCCGGAGCAGCGGGGGGTGCTGAAGGAGGCCGATGAGACGCTGACGCGGGGCGGCGACGCTTCCGCCGGTAAGAACTGAGAATGGAGACCGAGCTTTCGCTGGGCTCGCCCACACTCTGGGCCGCGTTGGGGATCTTCGTCGCGGCCTACGTCCTCATCTTCTCCGAGAGGGTCCACCGCACCATCGCTGCCCTGGCCGGGGCGGTGGCCATGGTCATCGCCGGGACCTTCCTGGGCTTCTACGGCCAGGGCGAGGCCCTCGCCGCCATCGACTTCGGGACCCTGTTCCTCGTCACGGGGATGATGGTGATGGTGGCGATCCTGGAGGGCACCGGGGCCACCCAGTACCTGGCCATCAAGATCGCCCAGGCCTCCCGGGGCCGTCCTTTCCTCCTCCTCGCGGGCCTGGGAGCCTTCACCGCCGGGGCCTCGGCGTTCCTGGACAACGTCACCACCATGGTCCTCATCGCCCCCCTCACCATCTCCCTCGCCGACATCCTGGACCTCTCCCCCCTCCCCTTTCTCACCACCGAGGCGGCGTTCGCGGTGATGGGGGGGCTCGCCACCCTGGTGGGTGACCCCGCCAACATCATCATCGGCTCCGGCTCCGGGTTCGGTTTCGTCGACTTCCTCGTGCATCTCGGGCCCGTGGCCCTCGTGGTGTGGGCGGGGTCGCTCGCGGTCTTCCTGCTCATCTTCCGCGATTTCGTCCGTCGCCGGCCCAAGAACGTGGAGAAGCTGATGGCGATCGACGCGCGGAAGGCCTTGGGGGACCCAGCGGGGGCGCGGCGGATGAGCGTCGTCCTCGGGATCGTGGTCCTCCTCTACCTCCTCCACCAATGGCTGGGGCTCGAGCCCGCCACCGTGGCCATGTTGGGGGCCGCGCTTTCGCTCGTCGTCGTCCGCCCCGACGTGCGCAGGGTCCTGGGCGAGGTGGAGTGGAGCGCGGTCTTCTTCTACGGGGCGCTGTTCGTGCTGGTGGGCGGGCTGGAACATGTGGGGATCCTCCACGAGTTCGCGATCCTCCTGCAGAGGTTCGCCGAGGGGAACGTGCTCGTCGCCTCGTTGGTCCTCCTCTGGGGGGCCGGGGTCGTCTCCGCGGTGGTGGACAACGTGGCGTTGGTGATCGCCCTCGTGCCGGTGCTCCAGCGGTTGGGGCACCTGGGGCTCCCACCGGAACACCTCACGCCGCTCTGGTGGAGCCTGGCCATCGGGGCGGTGCTCGGCGGGCTCGCCACCCCCATCGGTTCCTCGGCCACGGTGGTCACGATCGCCCTCTCCGAGCGCACCGAAACCCCCATCGACGCCCGGCGCTGGATGGCGGTGGGGGTGCCGGCGTGGTTCGTTGGCCTCTCCCTGGGCACCCTGTTCGTGGTCTGGGGGGTCCTCACGGGATTCTACGAATGATCCCGGCCATCTCCTCGGGACTCGTTTTCATCGCCACCTACGTCCTCATCTTCTCCGGGCGGGTCCACCGCACCAGCGCCGCCCTGGCCGGCGCGGTGACGATGATCGCCGTGGGGATCGGGTTCGGGTTCTACGATTTCGACCGCGCCATGGAGGCGGTGGACTTCAATACCATCGGCCTCCTCCTGGGGATGATGATCGTGGTGGGTATCATCCAGCCCACCGGCGCGTTCCAGTACTTCGCCATCCGGCTCTCGCGCCTGAGCCGGGGCCGGCCGTGGCTCCTGTTCCTCGGGCTCTCGTGGTTCACGGCCCTCGTCTCCACGGTGTTGGATAACGTGACCACCGTGGTGATCGTGGCTCCGGTCACGGTCTCCATCGCCGAGGTTATGGGTATAAACCCCGTGCCCTTCCTCCTGGGAGAGGCGGTGCTCTCCAACATCGGCGGTGTGGCGACCCTGGTGGGCGACCCCCCCAACATCATCATCGGCTCGGCCGCGGGCCTCTCGTTCAACGATTTCCTCACCCGCCTCGGGCCGGTGGTCCTGGCCGTCCTCGCGGTCGCCACCGCGATCTTCCCGCTCCTGTTTCGCCGGGAATTCCGCGCCCGCCCACGGGACCTGGCGAACCTGGAACGGCTGGACGCCCGGCGGGCGTTGGTGGATCCCCCCACGATGAGGAAGATGTTCTGGGTCCTCGGATTTACGGTCCTGCTCTACTTCGTGCACGAACCGTTGCGGCTTCCCCCGGGGCTCGTGGCGTTGATCGGGGCCGCGGTGGGGCTCCTATGGGTGCGGCCCAAGGTCGAGGAGGTGATGACCCTCGTCCACTGGGATGTCCTCCTCTTCTTCATCGGCCTCTTCGTCGTAGTGGGAGGGTTGGAGTCCGCGGGCGTATTGGGGTTCGTGTCGCGGGAGCTCGGGGCCCTGGCCCGGTCCGGCATCCTCATCGCCGCGGTGGCGATGCTGTGGCTGAGCGCCCTCATGTCGGCGGTGGTGGACAACATCCCCTTCACCATCGCCATGGTCCCGGTGATAAGGGCCCTGGGGGCCCAGGGGGCGGTGGCCACACCGCTTTGGTGGGCGCTGGCGCTCGGGGTGGGATTCGGGGGAAACGCCACCCCCATCGGGGCCACGGCCAACGTGGTGGTGATCTCGGTTTCCGAGCGTACCCCATACCGGATGTCCACCCGCCATTGGATCTCATCGGCCACGGTGATAACCCTCATGAGTTGCCTCATCGGGACCCTCTTTCTCATCCTGGGGATCGAGACCGGTTGGTTCCTGTGATCCCCGCGATGGCCCCGCCAGCTGCGGGACGGTAAACTGGACCCGCTATGGCCGATCTGGAGAGGCTGCGGGACGGGCTTTGGCTCTTGGATACACGCCAGTTCGGGATCCCCCGCTACGGAGGGGTCTATATACTGCGCCAGGGGGACGCCGCCGCGTTGGTGGAAACCGGCACTTCCCTCGCCGCTCCCTTGGTGCTCGAGGGATTGGAGGAGTTGGGGATCGCGCGGGACGCGGTGGAGCTGATCTTCCTCACCCATATCCATCTGGACCACGGCGGCGGGGCGGGGGAGCTCGTGCGCGAGCTCCCGGCGGCCCGGGTCGTGGCCCACGAACGGGGGGCGGGACATCTGGTGGATCCCACGCGGTTGCTGTCCTCGGTGCGCGAGGCCGTGGGCGAGAAGTTCCCTCTCTACGGCACCGCGCGGCCGATACCCCCCGAGCGCATCGAGCCTGTGGGCGGGGAGAGGACGTTCCGGTTGGGGGGACTGGAGGTGGTGGCGATCCCCTCCCCGGGCCACGCCCCGCATCACCTGTGCTTCTTCGTCCCCCGGACCGGCGAGCTCTTCACCGGCGATGCCGCCGGCCTCTACCTGGGGGGAGGCCTCTATCCCACCACGCCCCCGCCGAGCTTCGATCTGGAACGCTCCCTCGAGACCCTGGAGCGCCTCGCTGCGATGGGACCGAAGGTCCTCCTCTACACCCACTTCGGCCCCGGCGGCGGGGCGGGGGAGCTCCTGGGGAGATACGGGGAGCTCCTGCGGTGGTGGACGGGTAAGGTGGCGAGCGCCCTGGAATCCAGCGGCGCTGGGACCGCGGCGCTGGAGGCACTGCTCGCCGATCCCGAGGTCCTCCGTTGCGCCCACCGCGGCGATCGGGACCGGGCCGAACTCCGCATGAACATCCGGGGTGTGTTGGGCTACCTCGCCCGCCGCGAGGGATGATCGCCAAGGTGGCCCTTCCCGTTCCCAAAATCGGTCCCCTCGACTACGAGATCCCCGAGGGGATGCGACTCGGGGTGGGGCACCGGGTGAAGGTGAACCTGGGCAAGCGGACCCTGTGGGGGGTGGTGGTCGCCCTGCGGACAGCTCCCGAACACCCCGGGCCGTTGCAACCGATCCTCGAGGACGGGGGGCTCGTGGTGCCCTATTGGGAACTCCCCCTGTTTCTGGAGCTATCCCGACGATACTTCGTCTCCCTGGGGATGGTGCTCGAGCGTTCCCTGCCCCGGCGTGTGCGGGCCCGGGTCCGGCGGCTCGCCCTTGGGGTGCCGCTCGGCGAGGCCCAGGGGATGCTGGCGGCCCTGGAGCGGAGGGCGCCCGCCCAGGCCCGGGCCCTGCGGCGGGCGATGGCCGGTC
>JAADIW010000056.1:3925-10066 GCA_013151115.1 Caldisericota bacterium | reverse complement strand
CGTTTTTCTCCTCCGGCGACATCGCCGGAGGGCCCTGGAGGCCATGCGGCCCGTGCTCCTCGACCTCGCCCGGGGCGCCTTTGGCTGAACCCACCCGGAGTGCCTCAATCCTTCAGCAAGCGGTAGAGCGTGGCCCGGGGGATCCCGAACAGCCGCGCCATCTACCGGAGCGCCCCCCGGGGGTCCCGACCTCGGGAAAGCAAGAGCTCGTAAAAATCCCGTAAGAGCTCTTCATCCGGGATCCGGCCCCCGCCCCCATCACCCCCGAGGACGAGGACCACCTCGCCTTTTATCGCCTCCCGCCGTTCCACCTCGGCCAGTACCTCCGTCACCGTCCCCCGGAGGAACTCCTCGTGGGCTTTGGTGAGCTCGCGGGCGAGGACTAGGGGGCGGTGCGGATAGAGCTCCGCCATCATACCGAGGGTCTCCCGCAGCCGATGGGGCGACTCGTACATCACGCAGGTCCTGTCCTCCCCGATCAATCCCTCCAATACCTCCCGCCTGTGTCCCCTCTTCCGCGGGAGCATCCCGAGGAAGACGAAGCTGTCGGTGGGTAGACCCGAGGCGACTAGGGCGGCGAGGAACGCCGCGGGGCCGGGCACCGGCACCACCCGGATCCCCGCCTCCACGCAGGCCCGTACCAGCGGATAGCCGGGGTCCGAGATGAGCGGCGTCCCCGCATCGGCCACCAACGCCACGTCCTTCCCCGCCTCGAGTTCCGCCAATATCAGGGGAACCCTCTCGCGCTCGGCGCCCTCGTACAGGCTCGGCCCGAACTTGGGCGGGATCCCGTAGCGACGGAGGAGGGCCTCCGTGTGGCGCGTGTCCTCCGCGACGATGAGATCGACCTCGCGCAACACCCGGAGGACGCGGAGGGTCACGTCCTCGAGGTTTCCGATGGGGGTGGCGCACAGATAAAGGGTCCCGGCCATCGGCGAATTATACCTTGCGGCCTGTAATTCGATTGATTAAAGTCGCATAAGCTATGGAAGATATCCTCAAAGAACTTAAAGAGCGCTTGAAAGCCTGGGAGGAAGTGTTCGAACTTCCCCGGATGAAGGAGCGCATCTCCGAGCTGGAAAAGCTCATGTCACGGCCGGACTTCTGGGACGACAAGAAACGGGCGCGCGCCCTCATCGCCGAGCTCGAATCGCTGAAGGACCGGGTCCGGGTCCTGGAGGAATTGGCGGAGAAGGTGGAGGAGGCGGAGGTCCTACTCTCCCTCGCCGAGGAGGGCGATACCTCCGCCCGGGAGGAGGCGGCACGGCTCGTCTCCGAGCTCCAGGACGACTTCAAGAAGGCACGTATAGCCCTCTTCCTGCGCGGCCCCTACGACCGCGGCGATTGTTTCATCTCCCTGAACGCCGGCGCGGGGGGCACCGACGCCCAGGACTGGACGGAGATGTTGTTGCGGATGTACACCCGGTTCTGCGAGCGGGCCGGGTTCAAGGTGCGTCTGCTTGACGAGACGCCGGGTGAGGAAGCGGGGATCAAATCGGCCACCCTCGAGGTGAAGGGACCGTACGCCTACGGGCTCCTGAAGGGCGAGACGGGGGT
Organism: Caldisericota bacterium; assembly: GCA_013151115.1. GTDB lineage: Bacteria > Bipolaricaulota > Bipolaricaulia > Bipolaricaulales > Bipolaricaulaceae > UBA3571. The sequence goes on along the minus strand of JAADIW010000056.1, from coordinate 8,509 downwards.
GCACCGGCTGGTACGGATCTCCCCCTTCGATGCCGCCCGTCGCCGCCATACCTCCTTCGCCTCGGTGACCGTGACCCCCATCGTCCCCGAGGAGGACATCGAGATCAAAGAGGAGGACCTGAAGATCGAGACCTTCCGCGCCGGTGGCCCGGGCGGACAGCACATGCAGAAGAACGAGACCGCCGTGCGCATCACCCATATCCCCACGGGCATCACCGTGTCCTGTCAGAACGAGCGCTCTCAACACCAGAACAAGGAGATGGCGCTGCGGATCCTCAAGGCGCGCCTCCGGGCGTTGATGGAGGAGACCCGGGCCAAGAAGATCGAAGAGCTACGGGGGGAACTCCGGGAGATCGAGTGGGGGAACCAAATCAGGTCTTACATCCTCCAGCCGTACCGGCTCGTGCGCGACCACCGCACCGAGGTGGAGGTGGGGAACGTGGAGGCCGTGCTCGACGGGGACCTGTGGCCGTTCATCTGGGCCTGGCTCGAGCGTGGCGAAGCGGAGGTGGCGAGGACCGAGAAGGAGGTGAAGTGAAAGGATGGCCGAGAAGATCACCCGCAGACTCTCCGTCTATATCCCGCTGTCGAAACGCCATCTAAAACCCATCGAGCGCATAAAGAAGCTCGCCCGCAAACGCAAATGCTCAATCAACGACCTGGTGGTGGAGGCGATCATCGAGTACATCAGGCGCGAGGAGCGCAAACGTGCCCGGAAGGGCACGTCCCGCAAGAAGTCCGGGCGTTGAGAGCTACTCCACCACCAGGTTCGGGGCGAAACGGTCGTAATCGGCGAGGAGGAACTCCCGGCTCCGGGCGAGGGCACCGACGGGGCATACGTCGACACACTGGGCACAATAGGTGCAGCGGGCGACGTACATCCGGATCTTCTTCTCCTCCGGTTTGAACTCGATCACCCTGGCGGGGCACACCCGGATGCACATCTGGCAGCCGATACATTTCTCCCGGTCGTAGGCGATCTTCCCCCGGAAGCCCTCGGTAACCGGAACCGGGGGCACGAGTCTCGCCTTCCCCTCTTCCACCTTCGCCAGGAACCCGAGCACGGACTTGGGCATATACTTCGCGGGGAACCGGTTCGTCACCGGCCGGGTGAAGAGCTGCAGGAAGAGCGCCTTGAAGATCATGCCCCCATCACCACCTTATCGAGCACGAGCAGGAACAGGCCCGCCAGGGCGAGGAGCGTCGTGGGAAGGAGGTAGAACCGCGCCACTTGGTCCACCTTGAGGCGGGCGAAGGCCACGCGCACCACCGTCACCGCGACGAAGATCACCCCGAAGAGCTTCACGAGGAAGAAGGCGAGGTCGAGCACCTGCCCCCCCACTCCGTCGACGCCCAACGGCGCCGCGATCCCGTAGGGGATGAAGAGGGCGACGACCAAGGCCGCGATCACCACCGTCTTGATCACGTCGGCGAGGTAAAAGAGGGCGAGGTTCGCCCCCGAATACTCCACCAGGAGCCCGCCGGCGATCTCGGTCTCGGCCTCGGGGATGTCGAACGGGATCTTGGAGAGCTCCGCGGGGGTGACGGCGAGGAGGGCCACGAAGAGGAAGAGGAGCCCGATCCATCCCAGGGGCCCCACCAAGCCCCATAGGGGATTCGCGGCGATGGTGGCGAGGGAGAAGGCGGGGCTCAGCCCCAGGGTCGCGAGCCTCCACGCGATCCCCACCGCGGCGATCGCCAAGGGGAACTCGTACGACATCATCATCACGATCTCCCGCTGGGCCCCCACCACCGCGTATGGGGAGCCGGAGGCGAATCCCCCCAGGGCCATGGCGAGGGCCGGCACGGCGAGGAGGTAGAGGAGGAGCACGAGATCCCCGTAGCCGGACAGGACCGGGCGCAGGGAGCCCACCGGCAGGTAGAGCAAGGCCGTGGTGGCGGCGACGAGGGCGAGGAAGGGGGCGGCCCGGAAGAGCCAGGGGACCGCCGTCCCGGGGACGATGTTCTCCTTGCTCAAGAGCTTGACCACGTCCAACACGGGCTGCCGCAGCGGGGGGCCGATCCGCCCCTGGAGCCGGGCGGCGAGCTTCCGGTCCAGGCCCTTGTACAGGAACCCCACGGCACCCCCTCCCACGAGGACCAATATCGCCTGCCACAGGGCGTTAACGCCGCTCATCGGCACCTCCCCGCGACGCGCGACGCGTGACGTGTGATGGGCCGAGCCCCCGGACGATCCGACGGGTCTTGGCCCACGAGAGCTCGAGGAGTTGTTCCTTCCACAGGGTCTCCTCCCGCCCCCCGCGCACGATTTGCACGCGTTCCATGCAACAGATGCACGGATCGATGGAGGCGGCGACGATGGGGATGTCGGCGATCTCCTGATCGCGGAACATGGGATACCACGGCATGAGATTGGAGTAGGTGGGCGCCTTCACCTTCCACACCACCGGGGCCTCCTCGTCGGCCTGGAGGCGGATGTAGTGGATCACCTCTCCCCGGGGGGCCTCATGGCGGCCGATCCCCTCGCCCTCCGCCTTCTTGAGGTGCGCGAGCAACGCCGCCACCTTGGGGAAGGCGATGATCTCCCCGTCCGGCATCTCCTCGAGGCACCGCTCGATGATCTCGATCGACTGAACGACCTCGAGGAGACGCACGACGATCCGGTCGTATACGTCTCCCTGGACCTCGAGGCCCATGTCCTCGGGGGTGATGGCCCTTACGCCGAGGTCGGGGTAGGCGAAGTACGGCCAATCCTGCCGGACGTCCTTCCGCAGCCCCGAAGCACGGGCGGTGGGCCCCACGGCACAGAGGGAGTCCGCCTCCTCGCGCGTGAGGACCCCAACGCCGCGGGTGCGGGCCTCGATGGAGGGATCCCGGAGGAAGAAGTTCACGAAGTCGTCCACGAGGCTGCGGTAATAGCGCAGGGCGTTCTTCAGCACGGGATATTTCTCCGGCGGCACGTCGCGGCGAACGCCCCCGTAGATGGGGATGGCGTAGTTTATACGGTTCCCGGTCAAGTCCTCGAGGAGATCGAGGACCGGCTCGCGCACCTTCCACACGTAGTGCAACAGGGTATCGAACCCGAGCTCGTGGGCCGCCACGCCCGCCCACAGGAGGTGCGAGTGGATCCGTTCCAGCTCCCCGATGATCACACGGATGTACTGGGCACGGGGCGGGACCTCGATCCCCGCGGCCTGCTCCACCGCCTGAACGATGGCCAGGGGGTGCGAGATGGAACAGATACCGCAGATCCTCTCGGCGAGATATAGGACCTGGATCAGGTTCCGCTTGGTCCCCATGAACTCGATCCCCCGGTGCATGAACCCGGGGCGGATGTCCACCTTCCGGATCCGCTCCCCCTCGATCCAGAAGGTGAAGCGGATGCCCTCCTTCAGGGCCGGATGGATCGGCCCGATGGGGACCTCGAAGCAGGTGGAGCAGGCCGGTGCGCGTTCGTTGGCCTCGGCCATCTCTTCAGGCTTCACCTTTTCCCTCATCTCCCTTTTCCTCCCACGCCACCGTACGGCGCACGTACCCCGCGAGTTCCGGCTCGTCCTTCCGCCAGGGGTGGACGGGCAGGTCATCGGGGAGGAAGAGCTTCCTCGTGTCGGGGATCCCCTCGAACTCCACCCCCAGGAACTCGATCTTCTCCCGCTCGGTGGTCTGGGCCCCAGGGAGGATGTCGCAGAGTGAGGGGACCACGGGGTCATCCTTGGGGACGGTCAGCCGCAGGTTCACCATCACCTCGCCGGTCTCCGTCCCGTACCCCACCCCGAGGTGGTAGATGAGCTCGATCCGGTCCCCCACGTCGGCCCCGGAGATGATCGAGATGTGGAGCGGGGCGAGCTCCTTCAGGGTCCGGACCGCCTCCAGCAGGTCCTCCCGGCCGATCTCGGCCCACAGACACTCACGTTCCCGGAGGCGCCTGTATCCCACGGTCTCGGCCCTTACCTCGGGATTCCGGAGCCGCTCCCCCAACTTCCCCCGGAGGGCCGCCAGGACCTCTTCCGCCCTCATCCTTCCTTCCCCTCCATGAGTCGTTCCAACTTCGCCACCGCCTTCACGACCCCGTCGATGATCGCTTCGGGACGCGGGGGACAACCGGGAACGTAGACATCCACCGGGATCACGTTGTCCACCGGGCCGAGCACGTTGTAGGACTCGTAGAAGACCCCGCTGGTCGAGGCGCAACCTCCGATGGCGATCACGACCTTGGGATCGGGCGTCTGGGCGTAGATGCGCTTCACCCTCTCGTACATGGGCCTCGTCACCGTTCCCGTGACCAGGAGCACATCGGCATGCCGCGGTGATCCCACGAGCTTTATCCCGAATCGCTCCACGTCGTAGCGGGGAGTGAGGGCGGCGAGGATCTCTATGTCACAGCCGTTGCAGCCGCCCGTGTTGAGGTGGTAAACCCATAGGGCCCGCTTGAGCCCGGATAACTTCAGCCGCTCGAGGAGTTCCGTCCGCTTCATGAGAGCATCACCACCAGCACGGCGACGACGAGGACGACGAGGAGCCAGCCCACGTAGTCGCCCACGAGCCCGGAGTGGAAGGCCGTCAGCCTCGTGAGGAGCGGCTTCAGGGCCTCGGCGAAGCCCCAGTAGAGGTGGGTCGCGGCCA
>JAADIW010000056.1:0-3919 GCA_013151115.1 Caldisericota bacterium | reverse complement strand
CCCTCGGGGAGCTTCTCGCCCGAGAGGAAGGGCTCCTCCTGCTCGGTCCCCTTCTTATAGGTACGCCGCCCCTGAAGCCAGACGGCGATCCCCAACGCCAGCACCCCCAACGCGAGAAGCACCCAGACGATCGGACCCCAGAAGCCCTCGCCGCTTCCGATCCTCATCCTATCCTCCCAGCACGGCCGCGAGGTACGCCTCACGGCCCGTGAGCACGGCCTGCACCGCGGGCGCGACGATCCGCTCGATGAAGAACCCGGGGAAGAGGCCGAACACCACGATCACCAACGCCAGGATCCCCATGGCGACCAACATGCCCCGCGGGGCGGGGCTCGCCTCCCGCACCCGCGGCCCGAGGAACGTCCCCTGGAAGGCCCGCACCACCACCGCGAGGAGGAGGATCGAGGCCAGGAGCGCCAGGGCCGCCAGGATCGGCGACGCCCTGAACGTGGACTCGTATATCAGGAATTTGGAGGCGAACCCGTTGAGGGGAGGGATCCCCGCCAGGGCGAGGGCCCCCAGCAGGAAGAACCCGGCCTCCCACCGCAGGGCGTGGCCCAACCCCCCCAGCGAGAGGAGGTCCACGGACCCCACGGCACGCCGCACCGCGCCCACCACGAGGAACAACAGCCCCACCGCGGCGGCGTCGTTGATCATGTGGAAGATCCCTCCTGTCAGGGCCACCTCGCCGAACCCGCCCCGGGCCACGGCCCCCACGCCCACCGCCAGGAGCATATACCCCAGCTGGGACACGGCCCCGTAGGCGACCAGGCGCCCGAGGTGTCGCTGCACCACCGCCATGAGGACCGCCACCAACACCGTGGCGATCCCCAGCGAGGCGATAAGCCACCCGATCCCCGGGGACGCCAGGGCCCCGCCGTACAGGGTGAACACCACCCGCAGGATCGCGTAGATCGCCGCCTGGGTGTTGGCGACGAGGACCACGGTCGCCATGGCCGGGGCCTCACCGTAGGCATCGGGGGCCCACATGTGGGCCGGCACCGCCCCCGCCTTCATCAGGAGCCCCCCGAGCAGGAGCCCGAGGGCCAGCCTGTCCAAGGGGGAGCCGGCGATAAGCTTCCCGAGGTAGGCGATGTTCAAGGCATCGTACTCCCCGTATAGGATGCCGACGGCGATGAGCACGAGGAGCCCGCCGAGGGTGTACATGGCCATGGTCTTGAACGCGGCCTCCGGGGGCCGTGACTCCCACACCCGGTACCCGATCAGTGCACAGGCGGCGATGCTCGTCACCTCGAGGAAGACGAAGAAGTTGAATAGGTCCCCGGTGTAGACCATCCCGAGGATCCCAGCCCACAGGAGCAGGAGGAGAGAGAGTCCCAGGTTCTTCCCCTCCTCTTCCCGCAGGTACTGAAAGCAGTAGACCAGCGCCACGACGCCCGTCAGGGCGGCGATGAGGCCCATGAACGCCCCGAGCCCGTCCACCACGAGGACGATACGGATGGGGAAGCCGCCCGCGGTCACGCTCTGGGTCGGGGAGGCGGCGCCGAGGGCGTAGACCACCACCCCCTCGGTGTAGGCGCGGATCGCCACCGCCACCGCCATGGCGCTGGTGAAGGCCGCGATCAGACAGGCCCACACGTTACGCCACGTGCGGCTGATGTAGGACACCCCCAACAGGGAAAAGGCCCCCAGAAGCGGCACGGCTATCGCGAGGATGGGCGCGTGCACCAGCATCGTCATCCCCTCAGCTCCCGGATCTTCCCGGCGTCCAACGTCCCCCGATGGCGGTAGATGACAACGGCGAAGGCCAACATCAGGGCGGTGGTGGCGAGCCCGATCACGATGGCGGTGAGGGTCAGCGCCTGCGGGGTGGGGAACACCATGGTCTTCGCCTCGGGGGGCGCGTAGGTGTAGATGGGGGCGATCCCTCCTCTGACGTACCCCAGCGACACGAGGAAGAGGTTCACCCCCATCTCGATGATGGAGATCCCGATGGCCAACTTGATGAGGTTCCTCCGGGCGATGAGGGTGAGGAACCCTATCGCCACGAGGAGCATGCTCACCACGAACGGCATATTACCCATCTTCCCTCCCGAACAGGGAAAGGAGGATCACCACCGCGCCAAGGCCCGCGATCACCTTGAGCCCCACGGCCCAGTTCATCAGCGGCAGGGTCCCCGCCGTGTTCAGGGCCCCGGGGTTGGGGCCCAACCGGGGCACCGGCGCCCCGAAGAGCCCCCCGCTCCCCGCGAGGACGTTCCGGAAGAAGGTCGCGCCGAGGCCGAGGAAGGCGAGGATCACGAACGCCATGGCGCCCACGTCCTCCAGGGGCAGGAGCGCGTGCGTCCACTTCCGCCAGCGCTCGGCCCCGAAGGCCACCACCAACAGGGCCACCACCGAGGCCACCACCGCCCCGCCCTGGAAGCCGCCGCCGGGGGTCAGGTGCCCGTGCATGATCACATAAGCCCCGAACGCCAGGGCGACCGGCGCCACCACTCGGCTCACGGTACGGACTACTACGCTCATCCCTTCACCTTCCGCAACATCAGCACCACGCCCACCACGGCCGCGAACAGGACCGTGGCCTCGCCCAAGGTGTCGTAGCCGCGGTAATCGAACACGATGGCGGTGACCACGTTATTGGCGGCCACCTCCGCCTGGGCGTTCTCGATGAAGTACCGGTCCATCTCCGAACGTATCGGCCCGCCGAAAGGACGGAGCCACGCGCTGCCGCCGAGGAGATAGCCGGCGAGGACCAGCAGTGCCGCCGCGAACAGCCACCGCTTCATTCCTCCTCCTTCGGGCGGGTCTTGCGGATGGCGAGGATGTAGATGGCCGCCGTCAGGGCCGCCCCGATCCCCGCCTCGGCGATGGCGACGTCCGGCGCCTGCAGCAGGTAGAACTCCAACGAGAGGAGGAGACTCGCCCCCGCCAGGGCGATCACCGAGGCCAGGAGGTCCCTGAACCAGGCGGCCAGTGCCGCGCCGACCACCACGAGCGTGAGCGTCAGGACGTGGAGGGCCGTCATCGCTTCTCCTCCAGCCGGTCCACCACCGCGCCTACGGGCCTCACCCCAGCACGGTGGGCCCCGCGCGCCAGGGCATGGGAGCCGGTGGGGTTCGTGATGAGGAGGAAGAAGAGCGCCAACAGGGCGTGGACCGCCAGGGTCCCGCCCTCACCCCCGCCCCGCGCGAACCCGTAGATCACCACGGCGAGGATCGAGAAGATGGACCCGAACGTGGTGCACTTGGTGGCCCCGTGGATACGGGTGTAGACGTCGGGGAAGCGGATCAGGGCGAAGGCCCCCAGCCCGTTGAACACCGCGCCGATCGCCAAAAGCGCGTAGAGGAAGGCCTTCACCGGAGCCCCCCTTCGAGGTAGCGGGCGATGTAGAGGGTGGCGATGAACGAGAGGAGCGCGTAGACGATGGCCACGTCCACCAACACCATCTGCCCGAGGGCAGCCCCCAATAACACCATGGTGGCCACGACCAGCGTGTTGATGGTATCCAGGGCGACGGCCCTATCAGGGGTAGTGGGGCCCGCCGCGAGTCGCCCCATGCTCACGAACACGTACCCCACGAGCACCGCCGCGGCCACCAGGAACCCGAGTTCCGCGATCATTCGGCGATCCTCCTCGCCCACGCGGGGAAGGGCCCGCAGACCTCCTCCGGCCGGGGATCGGGGTTCCTCACGTAGATCCAGTGGACGTAGAACTCGCCGGTGTCATCGTCCACGTCCACGGTGAGCGTCCCCGGGGTGAGGGTGATGGAGTTGGCGAGGAGCGTCCGGCCGAAATCGGTCCTGAGGTCGGGCCGGAACCGCACGATCCCCGGTCTGATCTTTCCCGTGATCACGCGGTACGCCACGTCGAAGTTCGCCCGCGCCATGGAGATGAAGAACGGGCCGATGAGGTAGAAGACGAAGAGGACCCAGCGGTGGGGTTGGAGCAGCCGGGC
>JAADIW010000075.1 GCA_013151115.1 Caldisericota bacterium | reverse complement strand
GGCCACCGCCCAGGGAGTGGACGCCCTGCTCGTGGTGGTGGAGCCGGACGTGCGGAGCCTGGAGACCGCGGCCCGCATCCGGGAACTCGCGGGGGAGATCGGCCTCACCCGCGTCTTCGCGGTGGGGAACAAGCTCCGTGGCGCGGAGGACGGGGAATTCGTGCGCGCCCACCTCCCCCCGGACCTCCCCCTTATCGCCGCACTTCCTTTCTCCACGGAGATCCAGCGGGGCGCCCGGACCGGACGCCTCCCCCACGTAGAGTTCCCCGAAGTGGAACGGCTTTTCGCCCTCCTCGCGGAGCTCGTGCGGCATTGAATCGGGGCTCGATTTGTCGGGGCCCTTGGGGTCCTGCTAACATCTTTTAGCATGCCTGAACGCGGAGAGGAGGAGGGAGATGTCGAGGATCATTGCGCGGGCGGCCATCCGTGGAGCCCACGGGTACGTGGAGCGGGCCGAGCGGGAGCTGCGCGAGGCGATCGAGGCCCACGGCCCCGGGAAGGCGATCGGCTTCCCCAACACCGCCTACTACCTCCCCCTGATCCTGGCCCTCACCGGCATCGAGGTGAAGACCCTTGCCGATGCCGAGCGGGCGTTGGGGATCGCCCGTGATCTCCTCCCGCCCGTCCCCGAGGACCGCCTCTGGCTCCCCTACCTCGGCCCGGCGCTGGACGCGGGGATCGCCACCCTGATCGCGCAGGAGATCATCGAAGCCCTGAAGTACCTCCGGGGGGAGGAGCCGGAGGGGATCTGGCTCGGGTTCACCGACGACGCCACCCTGCGGCTCCAGGGGATCAAGCTCGTCGACGGGCGGATGCCGGGGTTCGCCGCCTGCGTGGGGGCGATGCCCTCGGTGGAGGAGGCGGTTGAGCTCGCGAGGGCGCTACAGGAGCGAAACATCCTCGTCTTCATGGCCTCGAACACGCGGGGGATCTCCATGGCGGAGCAGCTCGCGGAGGCGGGTATCGAGATGAGCTGGGACACGTTCCTCGTCCCCTACGGGAAGGACACCTCCGCCGCCGTGTACGCCCTCAACTTCGCCGCCCGGGCCGCGATGACCTTCGGGGGGATAAAGCCTGGGGACCTCGAGGCCGCGCGGAAGATCCTCCTCTACAACAAGGAACGCGTCCACGCGTTCGTCCTCGCCCTGGGGGCCGACTACGGGCCCGAAGAGCACGACGGCCAGCTCCTCACCGACGAGAAGTACGCCACCGCCGCCGGGGCCATCAACTTCGGCTTCCCCGTGATCGCCGACGTCCCCATCCCCCAGATCCTCCCCCGCGGCATCTGCACCTACGAGCACGTGGTCTCCGGCGTCCCCCACGATAAGCTCGTCCCCAAGGCCATCGAGGTCAGGGGGCTCAAGATCAAGGTCTCCGAGATCCCCATCCCCGTCCCCTACGGCGCCGGCTTCGAGGGCGAGCGGGTGCGCAAGGAACAGATGCATGTGCAGTTCGGCGGCAAGTATTCGGACGCCTTCGAGCTCCTGGTGGGACGCGACATGTCCGAGGTGGAGGACGGCCGGGTCACGGTGATCGGGCCCGATATCGACCAGGTCGAGGAGGGCGGGGCTATGCCCCTCGGGGTCATCGTCGAGGTCGCCGGCCGCCGGTTCAAGGAGGACTTCGAACCGGTGCTCGAGCGCCGCATCCACGAGTACGTGTCGTGGGCGAACGGGGTCTTCCACATGGGGCAACGCACCACCCCGTGGATCAGGATCAGCAAGGACGCGTTCAAGAAGGGCTTCCGCCTCAAGCACTACGGCGAGATCCTGGTCCATAAGTTCAAGGAGGACTTCGGCGGGATCGTGGACAAGGTCCAGGTCACCATCATCACCGATCCGGAGAAGATCGCGGGGCCCATGGAGGAGGCCAAGGAGATCTACCGCAAGCGCGATGAGAGGATCGCGGGGCTCACGGACGAGGACGTGGACACCTTCTATTCCTGTGTCCTCTGCCAGTCATACGCCCCCAACCACGTGTGCGTGGTCACCCCGGAGCGCCTCGGCCTCTGCGGCGCCTACACGTGGCTCGACTGCGCCGCCTCCCACGAGATGGACCCCCACGGCCCCAACCAGCCCATCAAGAAGGGGGAGACCATCGATCCGGTCCTGGGCCAGTGGCGGGGGGTGAACGAGTACGTGAAGCGGGCCTCCAACGGGAACCTGGAGCGGGTGAACATGTACTCCATCCTCCAGGATCCCCAGACCTCCTGCGGCTGCTTCGAGTGCATCGTGGCGGTGCTCCCCGAGGTGAACGGGGTGATGATCGTGAACCGGGAGTACCTGGGCGACACCCCCGTGGGGATGCCGTTCTCCACCATGGCCGGCCAGATCGGCGGCGGGGTCCAGACGCCCGGGTTCCTGGGGATAGGGAAGCTCTACATCACGAGCGCCAAGTTCATCTCGGCCGAGGGGGGCATCCGCCGGGTAGTATGGATGCCCCGCGAGCTCAAGGAGGAGATCCGGCCGCGCCTGGAGCGGAGGCTATCCGAGATCGGGGAGCCCGACCTCATCGACAAGATCGCCACCGAGGATGACGCGGTGACGGTGGAGGAGCTCGCCGCGTACCTGGAGAAGGTGAAACACCCGGTCCTGGCCATGGAGCCTCTGATCTGATGATCTGAAGGGGGAGCGGATGGCGAGGAAGCTCACCGGCCTCGATATCTACAAGCTGCTGCCCCGCACGAACTGCGGGGACTGCGGGTTCTCGACCTGCATGGCCTTCGCCATGCAGGTGGCGGCCAAACGGGTGGCGCTGGAGAAGTGCCCCCACGTGTCCGAGGAGGCCAAGGCCGCCCTGGGGGAGGCACAGGCGCCCCCCATGCGCACGGTGACCATCGGGACGGGCGACCGGGCGTGGACGGTGGGGGGCGAGACGGTGCTGTTCCGCCACGAGGAGAAGTTCCACCGCCCCTGCGCGGTGGCGGTACGGGTGCCGGACGACCTCCCGGAAGGGGAGCTGGCCGCGCGGGTACGGGAGATCGGGGCGCTCCGGTTCGTCCGCATCGGGCAGGAGATCGGGGTCAACCTCGTGGCGCTCGAGCACCGCGGGGGGGACTTCCCGGCCGCGGTGCGGACGGCCCGGGAGGTCACCGACCTCCCCCTGATGCTCATCTGCGATGACCCCGATACCATGGGAAAGGCCGTGGAGTCCTGCGGCGACGGGAGGCCCCTCCTGTACCCCGCCACCCCCGGTAACTTCGCCGCCATGGCGGACCTGGCGCAGGAGCACTCCTGCCCGCTCGGGGTACGGGCACGGGGGGCGGAGGGGCTCGCGGAGCTCACCCCCAAGCTCAGGGAGCGGGGGGTCGAGGACCTCGTCCTCGATCCCGCCCCGGACGGTTTCCTCCCCACCCTGACGGAGCTCATCCGGATCCGGCGCCTCGCCCTCAAGAAGGTCTTCCGCCCGCTGGGTTACCCCACCATGGCGTTCGTCGCCGGCGACGACCCCTTCGATCTCGCGGCCCAGGGGACGGCCTACATCTGCAAGTACGCCTCGGTGGTGGTCCTCCCCCACGCGTCCCCCGAGCTCGTTCTCCCGCTCCTCACGGTGCGTCAGAACATCTACACCGACCCGCAGGTCCCGCTCGCCATCGAGGCCAAGGTCTACGAGGTGGGGAACCCCGGGCCCGACGCACCGGTCCTCGTCACCACCAACTTCGCCCTCACCTACTTCACGGTGGAGGGGGAGGTGGAGCGGAGCAAGGTACCGGCCTATATCGCGGTGATCGACACCGGGGGCCTGGGGGTACTCAACGCCTACGCCGACGACCGCCTCACCGCGGAGGCGATCGTGAAGGCCCTGCGGGAGTACGGGATCATGGATCGGGTGAGCCACAACAAGATCATCATCCCGGGGCTCGTGGCGGTGCTGAAGATGGAGATCCAAGAGGAATCCGGCTGGGAGGTGATCGTGGGGCCGGAGGACGCCGCGGGCATCCCCGCCTTCCTCAGGAATGAGTGGAGCCCCAACTGAGGGGAAGCGCTTGCACCGGGTGACCTTCCACCCGGGGGGACGGGAGGCTGAGGTCCCGGAGGGGACCACGCTCCTCGAGGCGGCGGCCGCCGCGGGCGTCGCGCTCGCCAGCGTGTGCGGCGGGGAGGGGATCTGTGGCCGGTGCCGCCTGATCGTCCGCCGCGGCCAGGTGGAGACCGGGCCCACCCTCCTCCTCTCCCCCGAGGAGGTGAAGGGCGGGTACGTCCTCGCCTGCCAGAGCCGGGTGCGGGGCGACGTGGTGGTAGAGGTCCCGCCCGAATCCCGGGTGGAGCGCGCCGTGACGGTGGACCTGGACGCCCAGGTATTCCTCGCCCGCGAGGCCGAGGCCCGCGCCCCGTTCGCCCTCGCCCCCTTGGTCCGCAAGCTCTTCCTCCGCGTGCCCCGCCCCACCCTGGAGGACAACGTGGGCGACCAGGAGCGGGTGTTCCGGGAGGTGCGCCGGCGGGTCGAGGCCCCCATCCTCCAGGCCGGCCTCAAGGTCCTCCGGGCGCTGCCCCGGGTGCTGCGGGAGAACGACTGGAGGGTCACCGTGACGTTGGCCCGGCGGGGCGGGACGATGGAGCTGCTCCAGGTCGAGCCCGGGGACCGATCCGGGGAGGCCTACGGCGTGGCGGTGGACGTGGGGACCTCCACGGTGGTGGCGCACCTGGTGGACCTCGTCACCGGGCGGACCCTCGACGCCGAGGCGAAGTACAACTCCCAGCGGGCCCTGGGGGAGGAGGTGACCCGGCGGATCATCGCCGCCGAGCGACAGGGGGTGGAGCGGCTTCAGGCCCTGGTGGCCCAGGACATAAACGACCTCGTCTCCCTGATGGTGGAGCGCCAGGGGATCCGGCTCGCGGACGTGGTGGCGGTGCTGTGCGCCGGTAACACCGCCATGATCCACTTCCTCCTCGGCCTCCCCCCCGGAGCCCTGCGACGCCACCCCTACGTGGCCGCGGCCCTCGCGCCCCCGCCGGTGCGGGCGGCGGAGGTGGGGATCAAGGTCAACCCACGGGGGCTCCTGTACGTGATGCCGGGGATCGGGGGCTGGGTGGGGGGCGACATCACCGCGGGGATCCTCGCCTCGGGCATCCACCGCGCCGAGGAGCCGGTGCTGTTCGTGGACATCGGGACGAACGGGGAGATCGTCCTCGGGTGCCGGGACTGGCTCGTGGCCTGTTCGGCGTCCGCCGGGCCGGCGTTCGAGGGGGCGGGGGTGACGTGTGGGATGAGGGCGAGCCGCGGGGCGATCGCCGGGGTCGAGTTCACCCCCGCGGGCATCAGGTACGAGGTCGTGGGCGGCGGTCCCCCACAGGGACTGTGCGGCTCCGGCCTCATCGACGCCATCGCGGGGATGTTCCAGGCCGGCTACATCGACCGCTCGGGCCGCCTCCAGCCGGGAGGGGACCGGGTGGTGGAGCGCCGTGGGGAGCTCGCCTTCGTCCTCGTGCCGGGCGGGGAGGGGGCGCGGGAGATCGTGATCACCCAGCGCGATATCGAGAACGTGCTCCGGGCCAAGGCGGCGATCTACGCCGGGATCTCCATCCTGCTGCGGGAGATGGGGCTCGCGGTGGACGACATCGCCCGGATCTACATCGCCGGGGCCTTCGGGAGTCACCTGGACCCGCGTAACGCGGCGGTATTGGGCCTCGTTCCCGACGTCCCGCCGGAGCGCATCCGGTTCCTGGGCAACACCTCCCTCGCCGGGGCGAAGCTCGCCCTGCTCTCGGGGGCGGCCCTGGACGAGGCCCAGGGGATCGCGGAACGCGTGACCTACTACGACCTCATCAGCTGCCCCTACTACTACGACGAGTTCATGGCGGCGAAATTCCTCCCCCACACCGACCTCTCCCGCTTCCCCACGGTGACGAAGGCCCTGGGATTGGGGGAGCCGGTATGAGGCCGTTCACCATCGCCGTGGCCGGCAAGGGGGGCACCGGCAAGACCACCATCGCCGCCCTCATGGTCCTCGCCCTGCGGGAGAGGGGCCCGGTCCTCGCCGTGGACGCGGACCCCAACTGCAATCTGGGGGAGGCGCTGGGGATCCCGGTGGAGAGGACCATCGGCGCCCTGCGGGATGAGATCCTGGAGAACCTGGCCGACCTCCCCCCCGGAGTCCCCAAGGATCAGATCCTGGAGCTGGGGTTGCATGAGTGCGTGGTC
>JAADIW010000148.1 GCA_013151115.1 Caldisericota bacterium | reverse complement strand
TCAGGCTCCCCTCCCCGTCGAACTCGAACAGGCCCCGTACCTCCGACCCCCCCGCGTCACCCACCGGGACGCCGTACCAGAAGAGCAACGCCGCCCCGACGAGCCCCCCGCTCCCGCCCTCGATCTCCACCTCGATGCCGAGATCCGGGACGATCTCCCATCCGGCCCCCGCGGTCCCGACGAAGCCCTCCGGGAAGAGCTCGATCTCCAGGCGCAGGGAGGCGGAAGCGGTTTGGTACGCGCCCCCCACCGTGACCGATGGCGCCTCCCCGACCGCGGCGGAAGCGTAGAGGTCGAGCGCCCCGATGATCAGTTCGGCCCTGGCCTCCCCTTCCCCCGTCCCGGGGCCGAGGTGGGCGTCGAACGCCAGCCCGAGCTCCGCCGCGCGCCCCACCGCGGCGGTGAGGGACAGGGCCATCACGGCCGCCGCCCACCCCTTCACCGCACACCTCCCCCGGGCACGGGGTAATACATGACCTCCGCCGTGGTGCAGGAGGTGGCCCGCGCCCCATCGTCGTCCACCGCCGTGAGACACACGGTATAAGTGCCCGGCTCGGGGTAAGCGTGGGCCACCGATTCCCCCTCCGCCGTGGACCCGTCGCCGAAGTCCCAGAGATACCGCACGATCCGCCCGTCGGGATCGTAAGAGCCGGTGCCGTCGAAGACGATCTCCTGGAGTACCAGTCCCCTGTAGGGACCGCCCGGATCCGACACCGGGGGGATATTCACCACCGCGACCGTCTTCGTAACGGCCGCCGTGTTCCCGTAGCGATCGGTCACGGTGAGGGTGACCGGAAATTCGCCCTTGGCGGCGTAACGATGGACGGGGTTACGTTCCGTGGAGGAGGTCCCGTCGCCGAAATCCCAGCGCCAGGAGACGATATCCCCGCGGGAGAGGTCGATGAAGCGCACCTCGTCCAGGACCGTGGGTTCCTCTGGCTCCCACGCGAAATCCGCCGAGAGCCCCGGGGGGACGATCCACAACACCCGCTCCGCCACGGCCGAATTCCCGCCCACATCGCGGACGGTGAGCGCCACCCGGTAGACGCCGGGGGCCGCATAGCGGTGCCGGACATCGATCCCCCGCGCCCGACCCCCATCGCCGAAGTCCCAGAGGAATTCCATCGCGGGACCGGCCCGCGAGCGCGAGCCCCGGGCGCTGAAGCGGATCTCCTCCCCCACCGTGAAGGTCGACCTCCCGGGGGCTGAGATGAGCGCCAGGGGCCGTTCCCACGGCGCCTCGGCCGCCTCCCCCGCGGGGGCGCCGACGGTGGCCTCGAGACGGAGCTCGCGCAGGTAGCGGAGGATGCCCCCGGCAGGGGATCCTCCGGGGGGGACGGCCGCTGGGCCGACACCCCTCCCCGGAAAGGGTTCCCAGACCGCCGCGAAACCGAGGGACAGATGTTCGCTACGGAGATCGAACTCGGTGGACAGGAGCAATTCCCGGGTGAGGGGACGAAAGCTCGCCTTTAATCCCACGGTGCCGAGGTCCCCCGCGATCTCCGTCCCCCCTCTGACCCGCTGGATCCCCTCCCGGGAGAAGGACACGCTGGCCTCCAGGTAAAGCGGCTCGAGGACGAGGTACGCGGCGAGATCGCCGCGGAGGCGTCCCTCCCACGTCACCGTGGCCCGCAACGAAAGGGGATCCCACGCCAGGAGAGCGCCCAGGCTCCAACCCGCGAGACCGCCGATCCCGAAGGAGACGGTTCCCACCAGGGAAAGGGGAGGGAGGGAAAGCTCGCCCCCCAGGGAGGTCTCCCAGCTGCCCGCGGCCTCCACCCCGAGTTCCGCGAGAAGGCCGAGGCCCTCGAATCGCAGGGAGCCCCCTATTCCGCCGTACGTGAGCCCGGTGTCCTCCCACCGGCCTCTCAGGGAGACCGATGCCGGCTCCCCGGTCCAGAAGAGCACGAGCTCGAGGGAGGAGAAACCCTCCGACGAGAAGGTGAGCGTCTGTCGGAGCCCCGGCCCGGCGAGGAGCGCAAATCCGGCGAGGATCACCCCCAACAGGCCACACGTTATCCGTGCTCCCATCCTCAATCGCGTATGTCCGGGGATCCGGTGCAGGCATGTTTGCCGATATACTTCAGGGCGCGCAGGAGGGGATTGGTGGCCTCACGACAATTGTGGGCGCTTTGGACATCGGGGTTGTCGGAGCAGAAGCCGCTGGGTTCCATCACGGAATCGTCGCTTCCCCTGGGGCGCCAACCGGGGCAATCGCCGGTGGGGTGGCACAGGCCCAGGGCGTGGCCGAGCTCGTGGGCGAGGTGATAGTAATTCACATCACCACAAGGTGAGCACCAATCGCAAGGGACATCCAGCTGGAGGTCGCTGGTGATAACCTTTGCGGAAGCGGTGCCGCTGCTTGAGCACCAACCGCCTCCTGTTCCCCTCATCCCGATTCCGAAGGTAAGCTCTTTGGAGAATTCGCCTACAACGAACACCTCCACCGCATCCGGAACTTCTACCTCGTCCATGAGCGCGTACCCCTCATCCCAATCGTCTATGACCCAGTAATCGGAGTCGGTCACGTAACGGGGCGGAAGGACCTCGAAGGCGATACAGCGCACGCCCCCGCAACGGCCCCAGAGCTCCCGGGCGCCGTCCATGAGGGTGGAGAAGCTCCACCCGGTGGTCCTTCCGCCATCGCGGATGAAAACGGGCTGGATCTTGAGGATATCGACCCACTGCGCCCCGCAGAGGAGCGCCAGCGCCCTGAGGGGTACCTCGATGGCCTTCACCTGTCCGAGGACCGAGCGGGAAAGGGAGAAAGAAAGCGTGCCCTCCAGGGAAACCTCCCTCCCCCGACGGAGGTCCCCGCGGATCCTCCCCTTCAACAACCCTTCCATGACCTCGGTGTAGGAGAACACCTGAAGACACCCTTTGCCCTGGACCTCCCTGAATCCCTTCACCCGGTCGATGAGGGGGTAATGGAGTTCGACCTTGAACTCCGCGTAGACCTCCCCGGTCTTCTCGTCGTACTGTACGATCACAGGGGAATCCAAAAGGGAAAGGCCTATCACTCCCGAGGGGCCTTTGGGCGTGCGGACGCCCCTGGGGACGATGAGGTTGAGCTGGGAAAGGAGGGGGCCGGCTTTCCCGGGGAATTCCAACACGATGCTCCCCTCGAGCACGGTTTCCTGGGTGCCCCGGGGGGTGATGACCCTTCCGGACGTTTCGATCTCCCCCAACAGGAACGCGCACGCCAACCTCGAGACACCACCGGCAGCGAAGGAGAGGAAGACCGAGCCCAAGATCCCCAAAAGCAACGCCGCCTTCAAACGTCCGCCCATGCCGCGCCCCATCAGTCCCGGAAGTTCACGTCCGAAAGCCACCGGAACCGTCGGGGATTCGTAAACAGCTCTTCCACTTCCCCGCTAGCGAGGTCCAGGACGTAAACTGAACCCCTCCAGTTGGCGAAGTAGACCTTCCCCCCACGGACCACGAAGCCCTTTATGGGCTCCGGATGCCGGTAGAGGGTGTAGACGGTACCTCCCTCCACCTTGTAAAGCTTGGCCGGGGCCCGGTTACCGGAGCTCAGGTACAAGACCCCGTTCTCGTCGAAGGCGAAATCCCCCGCCCATGGCATCCGGACCTCGTAGTAGAGCACGGGGCGGTTCCGGCCGTCGAGGTAATAGATCTTGCCGCCGGCGCCGGTGGCCTCGCTGAAGAAGAGTCGCAATGGGGGCCCGCCAGGAGCTGGGGTTCCGGTGACGGGTTCGGGCCCGAACGCGATGTCCTTCACATAGGTGGTGTGCTGGTAAATCACCTCTTCCTCGGACCAGTGATCGCGGAGCCAGAGAACCCGGAAGATCTTCGTATCGTTGGCGCTCACATAGTAGAGCTTCTCCGGGATCCCGGGGTGGAAGGCGAAGCTGTAGAGGTGGCCGTGGGGTCGCGTGTATAGCGTGGACACGTCGCCGGTGCGCAGGTCAACCTGGTAGACCGAGCCGGGATTCTCCGAGGCCACCGCGAAGTAGAGGAAGGAAGAGATCGGCGTGAACGGTATCGGTGAGGGAAGGACCTTCTTCTCTGTCCCGAGCCCCAGGAATCCCACCGAGAGAAACACGAGGCACAAAAGGATCCGCACTTCAAACCACCCCTTTCCTCGCGGGGAAGAAACGGGGGAAACATCCCACCGCTTCGTCCCGAACTGTCCGATAGGCGATAAGATTCTATCCCCTGTCCCTGGGGAGAAAAGCGGCGGAGTCCCTTCAGCCCCCGAGCTCCTCCACCTCCTCCTTCCCCTCGGCGAGCTCCTTCACCTGCTCGGCATCGCGGCGCAGGAGCAACTCCAGGAACTCCCCCACGTGGGTCTTCTCCTCCCGGGCGATGTCGAGCAGCACCTTCTTGATGGCCTCATCATCGGTGGCCGCGGCCAATTGCTCGTAAAGGCTGATGGCGTCCAGTTCCGCGATGAGACCGAGGCGCAGGATCTCGCGATCCCGCGCGGCCGGGTCCAACGTGGAAAGGTCCACCGGATTCTTCGCAAGCACCTTCCCTCCTTCCTCACTTCCCCGTCAACAGGTAGAGGACCCAAGCGGCGAAGAGGATCACCGCCACCGTCTCCAGGGGGTTCAGAGCCGGGACCCACCTGCCCCGTCCGAGGCGCTCCAGGGGAGAGGCACACCCCCCGGCGGCGATGCACCGCTGCACCTCCTCCTCGATGAGGAGCTCGTTAGCCCGTCCCGGGCCCGCGACCCCGAGGTCCCCCACGAACACCACCGGGACCTCCACGTCCCCGAGGCCGTAGGCGTCGGCGAGGCGCACCATGAGCCGCCAGTTCCGGGGCGAGAGGCCCACCTCGTAGGAGATCACGTTGACCTCGGGGTACCTTTCCGCGAGATCCTCGAGGAAGGCCTTCATGGGTGCGCATTGGGAACAGCCCGCGATGTGGAAGAAGAGGAGGTCCACCTCGGCCGCGGCGGCCGTGAACCCGATGAACAGGAGACCGATTGCCAACCATCTCCACATAGTGCTTCAAAGGTAACCCATCGCCCACGTAAAGGGCAAACCGTGATCCCGCGCCATCACTGGGCCGACCCGAGGATCCCCTCCAGGACCGTCCGCGCCTCGAAGAGGTCCCTCACCTCGTGGAAGCGGGCCCCCGGGGGGAAGAAGGAACGGGCCCGGTCGGTGGGGGAGACGAGGATCACCTCGCGCACGTCGGCCCGCAGGGCGGCGACGAGGTCGTGGTGTGAATCCCCCACGAGCACGGCCTCCTCGGGCTTGGCCCCCGCCCGCTCGAGCGGGCGCAGGAGGGCCTCCGGCTCGGGCTTGAGGGCGCCGTCCTCACGGGTGAAGACGGCGTCGAAGGAGAGGCCCGTCGCCTGCAGCACCGCCTCGGCGCTCTCGCGGGAATTGTTGGTCACGAGGACGCACTTGATCCCGCGTCGCCTCAGGAACTCGAGGAGCTCCGCCGCCCCGGGGATGGGCCTGCCCCGTCTGACCCCTTCCTCCTCGAAACGGCGGAGGAGCGCCTCCTTCTCCGCCCGCTCGCCCGGCGGCAGGAGGGCCAAATGGTGGGCGATGGGACGCCCATCGTCTGGCACCCCGATCCGACGGCGCGCCTCGCCCCAATCCAAGGGCGCATCCCAGATCGTCCCGTCCATGTCGAAGAGGACGACCTTTATCGCCATCTCACCCTCTCCGTTTCCCCGCCGTTCCCCGGGCATCACGCGATCGGCATCTCGTAGATCCGCCACGTCTTGTAGCGGCGTCCCCCCATGGCCTCGGCGGCCCTGATGATGAGATCGTTCTCCTCCAGGATCATCGAGGCCTCGCATTCGCGGTACCCCCGTGCCCAGGCGATGTGGAGCGCCTCGTGGTAGAGCACGGCGTCAACGCCTATCCGCCGGAAACCGGGGCGCACCCCGAAGAACATCAACCGGAGCTTCCGGATACGGCGCCGGGCGAGGAGGAGGCGCGCGGCCCGCACGATGTCGGTGTCCAGGGGCCAACGCCACCGGGGCCGAAACGCGACGTTCGGGTCGGGGATGAGGCCGATCACCGCTGCCGGTTCCCCCCGCACGTAAGCGAAGCGCACGAGCTCGGGGTCCACGATGGCCCGCAGGCTCTTCGCCATCGCGTCCGCCTCGGCCTCGGTCAGGGGGAGGAAGCCCCAATTGGCGGCCCACGCCTCGTTGTAGATCGAGACGATGAGGCCCACCTCCTCCCGCAAC
>JAADIW010000023.1 GCA_013151115.1 Caldisericota bacterium | reverse complement strand
CCACCGGGATCGCCTTCACCCCCGCCTGGGCCAGGACTCCCGAGGCGTGGGGGCCGAAGTGACCGGCGAATACGGCCTCAGGTCCCTTTTCGACTACGAATTGGGCCGCCTGGATCCCGGCCCCACCGGCGGCGGAGGCATGGGGGTTGTCGATCACGGTGGCCGTCTTTATCTCATCGTCCTCCACCTCCACCACGGTGAAGGTGGGGGCCCGGCCGAAGACGGGGGAGATCCGGTCGTCCAGGCCCCCCCGCTCGGTGGCCGCCACGAACACCCGGCTCATTTCCCCTCCTCGGAGAGCGCCTCCAGCCGCTCCTTGATCGCCCGGAGTTGGGCCTCCAGTGCCCGGGCCTGGGCCTCGAGCCAGCCGATTTCGTCCTCGCGGCTCGACGGGGCCCAACCCCACGGACCCCACGCCCACGGGCGGGGCCACGCCCCTTGGGAGGAGAGCCAAGAGGCGAAGTCCCCGTATTGACCGGTGGCCATGAGGTAAGCCGCGCCCGGGGGCAGTCCTCCCCAGCCCGGCGAGTAGCCGAACCTCATCCAACCGGGAAGGCCGGTGAGGTAGAACATGTGGCGCCAGCGCATCCGGGATCACCTCCACCGGAATTATAAGCATAAGCACAAAACTTGGCAAGCCCCGATCCATACGGCTATACTGGTCGCATGCCGAGGCCTCCCAAGCCGCGCCGCTGCTGGGGTCCCCCGCCCCACGAGGTGTTCAAGCCCGCGGGGGTCCCCATGGGCCGCCTCCAGGTGGTGCAGCTGGCCCTGGACGAGCTCGAGGCCCTGCGCCTGTGCGATCTTCTGGGGCTGGACCAGGAGACGGCCGGGGAGAGGATGGGGGTCTCCCGGGGGACGGTGCAGCGGCTTCTCTCCTCGGCCGGCCGATGCGCTGGTGAACGGGAAGGCCCTGGTGATCGTGCGCACCCCCTACGTCCAGTTCTACCGTGGTCCGGGACGCCACCGCCACCGCGGCCCCCCGCCGTGAGGCCCCGCCGGGATCCGCGGGCCGCGGCGCGTCCCCCTTGACCGAGCACCGGATTTGACAACGCGGCCCTCCCTGGGGTAGGTAAACGGTGTGGGGGAGCAAAAAGGGCTTCGTGCGGAGATAAAGGGGTGCATGCGCGGGCGGCCGCGGACCCCTCCGTCCCTCGTGCCCCTCCTCCAGGAGATCCAGCGGCGGTTCGGCTATCTTCCCCCCGAGGCCCTGGAGGAAGTGGCCCGGCACCTGGGTGTTCCCCTGAGCCGCGTCTACGGAGTCGCTACCTTCTATTCCCAATTCAGCCTGAGGCCCAAGGGGGCCCACGCGGTGCGGGTGTGCCTCGGGACGGCCTGTCACGTGCGGGGTGCCCCCCGGGTACTGGACGAGCTCGTCCGGCGGCTGGAGGTGGGGGAAGGCGGCTTGAGCCGGGATGGGACGGTTTCCCTTGAGACGGTGAGGTGTTTGGGGGCGTGTGCGCTGGGGCCGGTGGTGGTGGTCGATGGGACGTATTGGGGTCGGATGGACCCCGCGAAGGTGGAATCCCTTGTGCGGCACCTGCGGGAGGGGTCCGAGGATGTCCAGGCTTAGGGCCCCAGAGGAGCTCCTGGAGCTGCGGGATCGGATCCGCGGGGAACCGTCCCCGCCGGTTACGGTCGCCGTCTGCGGCGGCACGGGCTGCCGGGCCTTCGGCGCGGAGGAGCTCCTCGCCGCGCTGCGCCACGAGGTGGACCGCCGCGGCCTCTCGCACGAGGTCAGCGTCAAGATGACCGGATGTCACGGGTTCTGCGAGCACGGTCCCATCGTGGTGGTACAGCCACAGGGGTACTTCTATCCCGGCTTGCGCCCCGAGGACGTGCCCCGGCTCCTGGATTCCCTGCGGCGGGATGAACCGGTGGAAGAGCTGTTGTACGTGGATCCGGTCTCCGGCCACCGGATCCCCCGGGAGGAGGAGGTCCCCTTCTACCGGGGGCAGCGTCGCGTCGTCCTCGCCGCCAATGGGCAGATCGATCCCACCTCGATCCACGATTACATCGGGATCGGGGGTTACTCCGCCCTGGCGACGGCCCTGGCGATGGCCCCGGAGGAGGTGATCGAGGAGGTGAAGCGGTCCGGGTTGCGGGGCCGCGGGGGCGCCGGTTTCCCCACCGGGAGGAAGTGGGAGCTCTGCCG
This sequence comes from Caldisericota bacterium, assembly GCA_013151115.1. Lineage (GTDB taxonomy): Bacteria > Bipolaricaulota > Bipolaricaulia > Bipolaricaulales > Bipolaricaulaceae > UBA3571. Next base: position 4,919 of record JAADIW010000023.1, on the reverse strand, counting down.
CCGGGTCCCGGGGGACAAGAAATATGTGGTTTGCAACGCCGATGAGGGCGATCCCGGGGCTTACATGGACAGGAGCGTCCTCGAGGGGAATCCCCATGCCGTGATCGAGGGGATGATCATCGGTGCCTACGCCGTCGGGGCGGACGAGGGCTACGTCTACGTCCGCGCCGAGTACCCCCTGGCGGTGGAGCATCTCCGGACCGCCATCGCCCAGGCGGAGGAGCTGGGCCTTCTGGGGGACCACATCCTCGGAACCGGGTTCTCCTTTCGCCTCCACGTTTTCGAGGGGGCTGGGGCATTCGTGTGTGGGGAGGAGACGGCGCTCATCGCCTCGATCGAGGGGAGGCGGGGGCAGCCGCGTCCGCGCCCGCCCTACCCGGTGGAGTCCGGATTGTTCGGGAAGCCCACGGTGATCAACAACGTGGAGACCTGGGCCAACGTGCCCCACATCATCGGGAAGGGGGCCGATTGGTTCCGGTCGCTGGGCACCGAGGGCTCCCCCGGCACGAAGATCTTCTCCCTCACGGGACGGGTGAGGAACACCGGCCTCGTCGAGGTCCCGATGGGGACCACGTTGCGGGAGCTGATCTTCGGGATCGGGGGCGGCCCGCCGGAGGGCAGGCGCTTCAAGGCGGTACAGATCGGGGGGCCGTCGGGGGGCTGCCTCCCCGAGGAACTCCTGGACCTTCCCATCGACTATGAGTCCCTCACCGGGGCGGGGGCGATGATGGGCTCGGGGGGGATGGTGGTGTTGGACGAGGGGACGTGCATGGTGGAGCTCGCCAGGTTCTTCCTCGAGTTCACCCAGGCCGAGTCCTGCGGCCAGTGCCCCCCCTGTCGCATCGGGACGAAGCGGATGCTGGAGATCCTCGAGCGGATCACCCGGGGTCGGGGGCGTCCGGGGGACCTGGAGCTCCTGGAGGAGCTCGCCTGGGGGGTGAGGGAGGCCTCCCTGTGCGGCCTCGGCCGGACGGCGCCGAACCCGGTCCTCACGACGCTGCGGTACTTCCGCACCGAGTACGAGGCACACCTGGCGGGGAGGTGCCCGGCGGGGATCTGCCGCGACCTCATCGCTTATTCCATCGACCCTGAGGTGTGCGTGGGGTGCGGTCTCTGCACCAAGGCCTGTCCCCAAGGGGCGATCGTGGGCGAGCCGGGAAAGCCACACCGGATCACGGTGGAGCTCTGCATCCGCTGTGGCGCCTGCGCGGCCGCCTGTCCCAAGGGGGCGATCGGAATCACGTGACGCGTGATGGGCTGAGGACATGGGGAAACTGGTGAGGTTGCGGATAGACGACCGGGAGGTGGAGGTCCCCGAGGGGACCACGATCCTGGCGGCCGCGGAGGCGGCGGGGATCGAGATCCCCCGCCTCTGCCATCACCCCGAGCTCTCCCCCGCCGGGATCTGTCGGCTGTGCCTGGTCGAGGTCGATGGGCGTCTCCTCACGGCGTGTTACCACCCGGTCGAGGGGGGTATGGAGGTCCGTACCGACACCGACAGGCTCCGGAGGCTGAGGCGCCTGAACCTGGAGCTCATCCTCTCCGATCATCCCCTGGATTGCCTCGTCTGCGAGCGGAACGGTTCCTGTGAGCTCCAACGGTACGCGTACGAGTACGGGCTGGAGACGAACCGCTTCGTCGGGCCGGACCACGAACGCCGGGAGCTCCCCGCGCGGGAGGACAATCCCTTCATCCGCTACGAGCCGGATAAGTGCATCCTATGCGGCCGGTGCGTGAGGGCCTGCGATGAGGTCCAGGGACGGGGCGTCCTGGACTTCACCCGTCGGGGCTTCGCCACCCGGATATCCACCGGCCTCGACCGCTCCCTCGTCGAGGTGAATTGCGAGCTCTGTGGTCAGTGCCTCGCGGTCTGCCCCACCGGGGCCCTCACCGAACGGGCCCGCCGGTTCCGGGGGCGGGAGTGGGAGCTGGACCGGGTGGAAACGGTCTGCCCGTTCTGTGGCTGTGGCTGCCGGCTCACCCTCCACCTCAAGGGCGGGAGGATCGTGAGGGTCTCGGGGGGCTATAAGGGGTTCCGGCTCTGCGTCAAGGGCAGGTTCGGAACCGCCTTTGTACACCGGGAGGACCGGCTGAAGGTCCCCCTGATCCGCGATGGGGACGGCTTCCGCGAGGCGACATGGGAGGAGGCCCTGGACCTCGTGGCGGGGAAGCTCCTGGAGATCCGCCGCAAATACGGGCCCGATGCGATCGCGGGCCTTTCCTCGGCCAAGTGCACCAACGAGGAGAATTATCTCTTCCAGAAGCTGATGCGGGCCGCCATCGGCACCAACAACGTGGACCACTGTGCCCGGCTGTGCCACGCCCCCACGGTGGCCGGCCTGGTGGCGGCCTTCGGCTCCGGGGCCATGACCAACTCCATCGACGAGATCGTCGACGCCGACTGCATCCTCGTCACGGGCTCCAACACCACCGAGGCCCACCCCGTCATCGCCCAGGAGATCCTGCGGGCGGCGCGGCGGGGGGCGACCCTGATCGTCGTCGATCCACGGCGGATCGAGCTCGCCGAGCGCGCCCGCTACCACCTGCGCCAGCGGCCGGGGACCGACGTCGCCTGGATCAACGGCTTCTGCCACGTGATCCTGGAGGAGGGCCTCTGGGACGAGGCGTTCGTCCGGGAGAGGTGCGAGAACTTCGAGGAGTTCCGCGCCGCGGTGGAGAGATACACCCCGGAATACGTGGAGGGAATCACCGGGATCCCGGCGGAGCTCCTGGTCGAGGCGGCCCGGGCGTTCGGGAGGGCGGATCGGGCGATGATCTTCTACGCCATGGGCCTCACCCAACACACCTCCGGCACCGACAACGTCCTCGCCATCGCGAACTTGGCCATGCTCACCGGAAACGTGGGCCGCCGTTCCACCGGGGTGAACCCCCTGCGGGGCCAGAACAACGTCCAGGGGGCCTGCGATATGGCCGCCCTGCCCAACGTCCTCCCCGGATATCAGGGGCTGTCCGACCCCGGGGTCCGCGCCAAGTTCGAGGCGGCCTGGGGGGTGGATCTCCCCGAGAGGCCCGGGCTAACGGTGGTGGAGATGTTCCGGGCGGCCCTGGAGGGGAGGGTGAGGGCGATGGTGATCATGGGGGAGAACCCCATGGTCTCCGATCCCGATATCGCCCACGTGGCCGAGGCCCTGGAGCGGCTGGAGTTCCTCGTGGTGATCGATATCTTCCCCAACGAGACCACACGTTACGCCCACGTGATCCTCCCCGCGGCGAGCTTCGCCGAAAAGGACGGCACCTTCACCAACACCGAACGGCGGGTGCAGCGGGTAAGGGCGGCCCTGCCCCCTCCGGGGGAGGCCAAGCCCGACTGGGAGATACTGTGCGGGCTCGCCACGAGGTTGGGCTATCCCATGTCCTACTCGGGTCCCGCCGAGATCATGGAGGAGATCGCGTCCCTGGTCCCCATCTACGGTGGGATCTCCTACGGGAGGCTGGAGGGGGAGGGGCTCCAGTGGCCGTGCCCCACGCCGGATCACCCCGGCACCCCTTTCCTCCATAAGGACCGCTTCCCCCGCGGGAGGGGGAGATTCCACCCCGTGGAATACCGTCCTCCGGAGGAGGAGCCGGACGGGGCCTACCCCCTCGTCCTCACCACCGGACGGGTGCTTTGGCACTTCCATTCCCGTACCATGACCGGGAGGGTGACGGGGCTCCGGGAGCTTTCCCCCGAGGCCTACGTGGAGATAAACCCCGCCGATGCGGCGAGGGCGGGGATCGGGGATGGGGAGAGGGTGCGGGTGTCCTCCCGTCGGGGCGCCATCGTCGTCAGGGCGGTGGTGACCGAGCGCGTCCCGGAGGGGACGGTGTTCATCCCCTTCCACTTCGGGGAGCAGGCGGCCAACCTGCTCACCAACCCGGCGCTGGACCCCCGCAGCAAGATCCCCGAGCTCAAGGTCTGTGCGGTCCGGATCGAACCTGTAGACCGGTAGGGGCTGTGCGGAGAGCCTGTTATGTCCGTGTTCGCGCCGCAGCGGGTGAGGCTGCGGGACGGGAGCGAGGTCGTCCTGAGGTGCTTCCGCCCCGGGGAGGATATGGCAGCGTGGTGCGAGATGATCCGGTCCTGTAGCCGGGAGACGCTGTGGCGGAGGTTCGAGCTCCGCTCCCCGGAGGCCATCGCTTCCAAGCCCGAGGAGTTCTGTCGGTGTGAGCCGGGAAGCGACCATATCCTCGTGGCGGAACGCGGGGGGAAGATCCTCGGGGAGGCGAGGCTGTGCCTCTTCCCTGGGGGTGAGGCGGCGGAGTTCTGCGTGTTGGTGGCCGATCCCTGGCAGGGCCTGGGATTGGGGAGTCTGCTCACCGACACGGCGTTGGGGGCCGCCCGGCGCCTGGGGGTGCGGCGGCTGGTGGTGGAGGTGGTGCCGGAGAACGTCACGATCGTCCGTCTCCTGGAGAAGCGGGGCTTCACGTTCCGCCGCGACCCCGACGGCCGCATATTTTTCGGCGAAAAGCACTTGGATTAGCCGTTTTTCGGCCGATCGACCCCCGCGTCCCGACATATCCCCTCCCGCTCCCCCGACACGGGATCCACTTCGGGGAGCTCCCAATGTGGCGGGACCTCAAGAGAGCCAACCCCTTCCCGCGTAGAGGTTGAACCGCCGTCCCCGCAGAAAACCCACCAACCCGAGGTTGTATCGCCGGGCCAGGGCCACGGCCCCCAGGAGCGCGGCCCCGGGAGATGCCACCAACGGGACCCCGGCCCGTAGGGCCTTGAGGGCGATGTCCGCGGAGATCCGTCCCGTGACGAAGAGGATCCTCTCCCCGAAGTCCCCCGTCCCCAGGAGCTCCGCCCCCAGGACCTTGTCCACGGCGTTGTGGCGCCCGATGTCCTTGGCGACGGCGCGGATCCGAAGCTCTCGGTCGAAGAGGAAGGCGTAGTGGTACGCCCCGGTGAGGCGGAA
>JAADIW010000137.1 GCA_013151115.1 Caldisericota bacterium | reverse complement strand
GGCGGGGACCTTGCTCTGGTTGGGGGGGACATCCCTGCTCATCGTGGTGGGCGTGGGAATCGACACCATCATGCAGATCGAGGCGCACCTGGTGATGCACCACTACGAATCCCTCATCAAAGGGGCCGGGGCGGCCTTCCTGGGGAGGCGACGGTGAACCTGGTGCTGCTCGGCCCCCCCGGCGCGGGCAAGGGGACCCTCGCGGCACGGCTGGTGGAGGAGTTCGGGTTCGTGCACCTCTCCACCGGGGACCTCCTCCGCGAGGAGGTCAAGAGGGGCTCCGAGCTCGGGAGGCTCGCCAAGGGCTATATGGACCGCGGCGAGCTCGTCCCGGACGAGGTGATCCTGGGGATGGTCCGGGAGCGGGTGGACGGGAGGGACGACGGGTTCCTGTTCGACGGGTTCCCCCGCACCATCGCCCAGGCGGAGGGGCTGGAGGAGATCCTGCCCGTGCACCTCGTGATCTACCTCGACCTCCCGGAGGAGGAGGTGGTGCGGCGCCTATCGGCCCGGCGTGTATGCAAGCGGTGCGGCGCCAACTACAACCTCATCACCCAGCCCCCCAAGGCCCCCGGGATATGCGACCGCTGCGGGGGCGAACTCTACCAGCGCCCCGATGACCGGGAAGAGGTGATCAGGAACCGGTTCCGGGTGTACCGCGAGCAATCGGCACCCCTCATCGGCTATTACGAGGGGAAGGGGATCCTGCGGCGCGTGGACGCCTCCCTTCCCCCCGAGGAGGTGTTCCGGCGGGTGGCGGAGGTCCTGCGGGGATGATCGTGTTGAAGACCGAGCGGGAGATCGAGCTCATGGCCGAGAACGCGGGTATCCTCCGCGACATCCTCGTCGAACTCGCGCTGAAGGCCGTCCCCGGGACGACCACCGCGGAGCTGGAGCGCCTGGCGGCGAGGAGGATCCGGGAGGCGGGGGCCAAATCAGCGTTCAAGGGCTACGTGGACGAGCACCACCGGGTCCCCTACCCGGCGGTGCTGTGCGCGTCTCTGAACGACGAGGTGGTGCACGGGATCCCCTCGGAGGACCGGGTCCTCCGGGAGGGCGACGTCCTCTCCCTCGACCTCGGGTTCGTGCGCAAGGGTTACTATGCCGACGCCGCCATCACGGTGGGGATCGGCGAGGTGTCGGCGGAAGCGGAGAGGATGATGAAAGTCGGGCGCGAGGCCTTGAGGAGAGCGATTGGATCCGCTACCATTGGACGCCGTCTCTCGGATTTATCCCATGCCATAAACTCTACCGTCCGCGAGGCGGGGTTTTTCGTGGTGAAGGAATACACCGGCCACGGCATCGGTCGGGAACTCCATGAGGATCCGCGGGTGCTGAACTTCGGCCCCCCGGGGCGGGGCCCGGTGCTTCGGGCGGGTATGGTCCTGTGTATCGAGCCGATGGTGAAGGGGGACGACCTCCCCCTGCGCACCAGGGAGGACGGCTGGACCGCGGTCACCCGGACGGGGAGCCTGTCCGTGCATTACGAGGAGATGGTGGCCATCACCCCGGATGGACCACGGGTCCTGACGGGCTGGATTTGGGAGGAGTTTTGCCGAAAAAAGACCTTATCCGCATGCGCGGCGAGGTGATCGAGGCGCTGCCGGACTCGATGTTCCGGGTGCGCCTCGACAACGGACATGTGGCGTTGTGCGTGATCTCGGGGAAGATGCGCAAGCACTTCATCAAGGTCGTCGTGGGGGACAGGGTCGTGGTGGAGTTCACCCCCTACGACCTGAACCGTGGGCGGATCGTTTACCGCGAGGGGTGACGGGACATGAAGGTACGGAGCTCCGTGAAGCCGAGGTGCGAGAAGTGCAGGGTGGTCCGCCGCCACGGGCGGCTGTGGGTCATCTGTGTGAACCCGAAGCACAAGCAGAGGCAGAAATGAGGAGGAGGACCGATGGCACGGATCGCGGGCGTTAACCTACCGGCGAAGAAACGGATCGACATCGCCCTCACCTATATCTACGGGATCGGGCGTTCCCGGGCGAAGGAGATCTTGAGTAAGACCGGGATCGACCCGGCCAAAAAGGTGATCGACCTCACCGACCAGGAGGTGGCGGCCCTCCAGCGGGCGGTGGAGGAGTACAAGGTGGAGGGGGACCTCCGCCGCGAAGTCCAGATGAACATCAAGCGGCTCATCGACATCGGCTGTTACCGGGGCATCCGCCACCGCGTGGGACTGCCCGTCCGGGGACAGCGCACCCGTTCCAACGCCCGCACCTGGAAGGGCCCCCGTCCCGATAAGGCCGGACGCAGGAAGAGGAAATAACCATGGCGAGGCGAACGGCCCGACGCAGGAAAAAGGCGATCAAGCTCGAGAGGGCCCGGGTCCATATCCACTCCACCTTCAACAACACCATCCTGACGCTCACGGACCTGGACGGGAACGTGATCACATGGAAGTCCCCGGGCACGGTGGGCTTCTCCGGTTCCCGCAAGGGCACCCCCTACGCGGCCCAGGTGGCGTGCCAGGCGCTGGTGAAGGAGATGAAGGAGTTCGGGATAAAGTCGGTGGTCGTCACCGTGAACGGGGCCGGTCCCGGACGCCAGGCGGTGATCCAGACGCTGAAGTCAGCGGGGATCCAGGTGGAAGAGGTCAAGAACGTGACCCCCACGCCCCACAGCTAGGGAGGAGACGATCATGGGCAGGTATACGGGACCCAGATGCAGGCTCTGCCGCAGGGAGGGGACGAAGCTCTTCCTGAAGGGGGATCGCTGCTATTCCGACAAGTGCGCCATGAACCGGCGGTCGTACCCACCGGGGCAGCACGGCCGTTATCGTCGCCGCCTCACGGGCTACGCCATCCGCTTGCGGGAGAAGCAGAAGCTCAAGCGGATCTACGGCGTCCGGGAGGAACAGTTCCGCCGCTACGTGGAGGAGGCCCAGAAGGTGAAGGGGAGGACCGGGACGGCGCTCCTCAAGATCCTGGAGGAGCGGCTCGACAACGTGGTGTACCGCGCGGGCTTCGCCGTCTCCCGGGCCCAAGCGCGGCAGCTCGTCTCCCACGGCCACTTCCTCGTCAACGGACGCGTCACCGACATCCCCTCCTACCGCGTGGAGCCCGGCGACGTGATCGAGGTCAAGCCCCAGTCCAGGGACAAGCTCCGCGAACTCATCAAGGAGGCGGCGGAGAAGCGCAACGTCCCCAGCTGGCTCAGCCGGGACCTGGAGAACCTCAGGATTCAGGTGAACTCCGAACCCGCTGAGGAGGACCTCGACAAATCCATCGACACGAACCTGATCGTGGAGTTCTACTCGAGGTGATGATGGAGTTCATCTATCCGGAGAAGATCACGTGGGAGGAGCACGACGACCGCTACGGGCGCCTGGTGGTGGAGCCCCTGGAGCGGGGGTACGCCACGACGTTGGGGAACTCCCTGCGGCGGATCCTCCTGTCCTCCATCCCCGGGGCCGCGGTGGTCCGGGTCTCGTTCGCCGGCAAATACCACGAGTACGACACCATCGAGGGCGTGCGTGAGGACCTCCTGAACATCATCCTCAACATACGGGGACTCGCCATCCGCGTCGACGGCGACGAGCTCCGACGCCTCTACCTGAACGTCCAGGGCCCCGCCGAGGTCCGCGCCAAGGACATCGAGGTCCCCGACGGCGTCGAGATCGTGAACCCCGACCACTACATCGCCACCCTGAACGAGGACGGGCGCCTCGAGGTGGAGATGGAAGTGGAAGTCGGCCGGGGATTCCGCTCGGCCGACGACAACAAGCGCGAGGATGCGCCCGTGACTTTGATCCCCATCGACTCCGACTTCTCCCCCATCGAGAAGGTGAACTTCCAAGTGGAGGAGACCCGGGTCGGAGGCCGGTCCGGCTACGAACGCCTGGTGCTCGAGATCTGGACCAACGGCGCCGTCACGCCCAAGGAGGCGCTGGAGGAGGCGGTCTCCATCCTCCAGGAACACCTGGTCCGCCTCTCCCGGGGGACGGTGGAGGAGGCCGCGGCGGAGGCGCCCACGGAGGAGCTGCCCGAGGAACTCGAGAAACCCCTCACCGAGCTCGGGTTCGAGGCCCGAGCCTGCAACCTCCTCAAGGAGGCGGGGGTCATCACCCTGAAGGATCTCCTCTCCCGCACGGTGGAGGAGCTCCTCGACATCCACGGCTTCGGCGAGAAGACCCTGGAGAAGGTGGAGGAGAGGTTGAGGGAGATGGGCTACCGACTTCGCTCCGAGAAGGAGGCCCAGGATGCGTCATCGTCGTAAGGTGAAGAAGCTCTCCATGGAAAAGTCCCGCCGCGAGGCGGTGCTCCGTAACCAGGCCAAGGCGCTGATCATCCACGGGAAGGTGGATACCACCCCGGCCCGGGCCAGGGCGACCCAACAGCTGGTGGAGCGGCTGGTGACCTGGGCCAAACGGGGCGACCAGGCCGCCCGCCGCATGGCGTTCGCTGTGCTCCAGGACAAGGAGGCGACCACCAAGCTGTTCGAGGAGATCGGCCCGCGGTACAAGGACCGTCCGGGCGGCTACACCCGGGTCCTGAAGATGGGGCCGCGCCACGGGGACGGGGCGGAGACCGCGCGGCTCATGTGGGTCTGAGATGAAGAAGGCGATCGGCGTGCCGGACCTCCCCACCGTGGGGCCCTATTCCCCGGCGATCCGCGCGGGCGATTTCCTGTTCATCTCGGGCCAGATACCGGTGGACGCCGCGGGAAAGCTCGTCCCCGGGGGCATCGAAGAGCAAGCCCGGCGGGCCATGGAGAACTTGAAGTCGGTCCTGGCCGCCGCCGGGGCCTCCCTCAAGGATCTGGTCAAGGTCACGATCTATCTCGTCGACATGGACGACTTCGCCGCGGTGAACCGCGTCTATGGGAGCTACTTCGACCTCGACCCCCCGGCCCGGGCGTGTGTGGCGGTGAAGGCACTCCCCAAGGGCGCCCGGGTGGAGATCGAGGCGGTCGCTTACGTGGGCGACGGCTGAGCCCTCAACCCTCGGCCAAAAAGCCCTCCGGCCACGGCGATCCGGGATATCGAGGGCAGAGGTTGTAGGCCGAATTCCCCCTCACCACGTTCCCGCTTCCCCTCACTTCCACATCCGGGCGGGCGGGGCCCCAGGGATAGCCGCACTCCCTGAGATAGAGGCTTATCCCCTTTCCGTTTCCCTCGACCACCGAGGACATCATCTCGAGCCTCGTTCCCTCGCCGAGAAATATGCCCACCTCTTGGTTATTGAGGATGTGGGAATCCACGATCCGGGCCGCGGTTCCGTGGCGGAGTTGGATCCCCACGTCGTTGCCCTCAATCCGACACCCGAACAGCCCCGCGACCGCGTCCGCGATGAGCTCGATCCCGATGCCGTTCGAGACGACCGTGACCTCCCGGAGCTCGATCTGGCCGGCGGAGAAGATCCCCCTCTTTCCTCCGGTAACGGTGAGCCCGCTGGCCGTGAACACCGCCCCGGGCACCACCGACACGCACGGGAGCTCCGGCGAAGCGGGGGCGAGCCTGGCCCCGGGACCGGTGATGGCGATCTCCTTGGTTATCGTCACGGTCTCCGTGTAATCCCCCGGGGAGATGTGGAGCGTCCCGCCGGGGAGGAGGGCGTCCACCGCCTGTTGGAGGGAGGAGAAGCCCGGATCGGGGAACGTGAGTTCACGGTAACGCGGCTCCACGGACGGCGCCCTCACGGTGGAAGCGACGTTGCCCAGGAGATCACATCCGTTGTCCACGAACTCGTTGTCCCTCCCCTCGACGCGGGATCCCCCCCAGGCGGCGATCCCGTAAAGGCTGTTGTGGACGAACCTGGAATCTCGCACCTCGGCCGTGGCAGATCCCGTAAGGTGGAGCCCCTCTGTACAGCCGGATATGGTGCAGCCCTCCAGGAGCAGGTGGGCCTCGTTCTCGGCGAAGATTGCGTACGTATTCGGTCCGTACACGGTGACGTCCTGGAGGGAGAGCGCGGCCTCGCCCTCGAGCCAGATCCCGGCGGTGTCCCCTCCGGTGATGCTCGCCCCCCGCAACACCGCCTGGGCCCTTTGTTGCAGCGTGATCCCGGCGTAAAACGTGCAATCCTCCGCCACCATCCCTGCATCCCCGGCCAGGGACACCGGTCCGCGCAGGTCGACGGATGAGAGGGCCAGGGAACCGCCCAGTGCCTCGAGGCGACCCGTGACCGTGGAGCCGACGAGCGCTAGCTCACCCTGGTCGTAAAGACCCAGCCCGCCGAGTTCGCACCCCTC
>JAADIW010000122.1 GCA_013151115.1 Caldisericota bacterium | reverse complement strand
TGGGCGACGCTCAGATCGCGCCGCCCTCGAGGTCCTCGATGGTGGTCATCCAGAAGATGAAGTGGGCGGTCTGCGTGTAGATCAGGGCCTTTCCGATCCGGAAGTTCACGGAGGGAACGAAGGGACCGGTGTATCCCTCGGGTATGCCGATCACAAACGGGTTCGCGGGCGAATTGACCATCAGGGTCCGCAGCCGCACGAACCCCGGCGAGGTCTCCATGACGCCGTCCCCGTCCATGTCGAGCTTGATGTCGAGGTAGATGGTGGTGGCGTTTCGGACCTCGAACGTGTGGGTGATCCGGCCCGAGCTCACTTGGCCCTGGAACACCACCTTCCATCCCTCTTCGACGGGCTCGGGGACGAGCCCCATGGGCGTCGGACCGGGACCCGGGGCGGAGGAGACGTTCACGAAGGTGCCGTCGGTGCGGAGCTCGATCCGGTAGGCGTGGGGCGAGGTCCAGGTGGGCGAGCCGTTCACGGTGATGTGCCACTTGTCGGTGCCCCAGATGTAGACGCCGGGGATCCCGTCCATGGCGGGCATCCCCACGGGGCCGGGCACCGCCACCTGGAGGGTCTGGGTGCTCTGGGAGGTGGCCCCCATGTTGTCGGTGACGTAGAGGGTCACCTGGTAGAGCCCGGCGGCGAAGTAGGTGTAGCTGACGATCTGGCCCGTGGCGTCCACGACGCCGTCGCCGTTGAGATCCCAGCGGTAATCGGTGATGAAGCCGTCGGGATCGTAGGAGGACCGCGCGTCGAACGTGACGGGCACGCCCACCGACGCGGGGGAGGGCGAGACGGTGAACCGGGCCACCGGCGGTTGGTTCGGGGCCGCCACGTTGACCGCCACCACCTCCGCGTCGCTCGCGCCCCGGTCGTCGGTCACCACCAGGCGGACGTTGTAGACCCCGGGGGAGGAGAAGCTGTGGAAGACCACCTGGCCGGTGGCGTCGATGACGCCATCGCCGTCGAAGTCCCACTGGTAGGCGACGATGGTGCCATCGGGGTCATAGGAGGATGAGGCGTCGAACTGGATCCACTGGCCCGGCGTCGGCGAGGCGGGGCTGAAGGTGAAGCGGGCCACCGGCGGCTGGTTGGCCGCCGTGGGGCTCAGGGTTATGCGGAGCGTGCGGGTGCGCCCGGCGACGAGGTAGATCCGCCGGGTCCAGGGCTGGTAACCGCTCTTCTGGACGCGGACCTCGTGCCAGCCGGCGGGGAGGGTGAGCGTCTTGGGGGTCCAGCCGCGGAAGACGTCGTCGATATAGAGCTGGGCGAAGGGGGGCGTGGTCTCCACCACCAGGGTCCCGTACTGCGGCGGAGCGCCGGAGACGACCTCGAACGAGGTGAAGTCGAACGCCCGTTCGTTCTCGGGGACCGCCGCGGCGATGAGGTCCTTGACGCGCTCGAGCTGGTCCACGGCCTGGCGCCCCTGCGGGAGCAGGCGAAGGTGGAGCCGGGGGCGAAGCCGCCGAAGAACTGGACGATCCCGTCCACCCGGCGTTTCGTGGCCACGATCTGGAGGTACTCCGTGCCCGTGGGCGGGACCACCCGCAGGTAGTCCGGCATCCCCGGCCCGGGCACCGTGTGCTCACCGGCGGTCACGAAGTTGTCCATCTCGCGGGTGTTGGGGAAGATGAGGCAGACCCCATCCGGCGAGATGTCCCAGATGTACACGTATGCGTCCTGGTTCACGCGGAAATGGATCCGGACGTATTCGTTCACGGCGTACGCGGGCTTCTCCACCCAGATCTCGACCTGCAGGCCCTCGGGGGCCGGCGGTTCCACGATGATCCCCTTGGGCACCACCTGCCCCAAGAGGGCGGTTCCCATTGCCAGCAACGATAAAGCCACTATCCACTTACGCATTTACTTCCTCCTTTCGATTTGAAAGGCCCGGGACACGATCTCCCCCACGAGCTCCGGGCTCAGCACCTCGAGGGCGCGGTCCACGAGCGCCGGGGAGAGCCCCCGTCCCCTGAGTTGCGCCAGGCGCGATCTGACGAAGGCCTCCATCCCTCCCCAGTCGTTCAGGTCACCTCCCCCGACGATGAAGTCGCTTATGGCCTCGGCCATCTCCACCACCAGGTCCTCCCAGGTGGGGGTCTCGGCCTTCACCGCGAAGGCGCCGATGCGCACGCTCACCGAGGCCTTGGCCTCCGCGGGGGGTCTGTAGGGCTCGAGCACCTCGTGGGTGGCCACGAGCACCGCGGCCCGGAGCCGGATCTCGTTGGCGATCACCGTCCAACCGCGTCCCATGATGACCCCCTGGGAGACCTTGTTCATGAGGTGGCCCACGGGGATCCCCTTCATGATCACTTCCTCCATGATGGCCGTGACCTCGCTGATGAAGGAGGGCGGGGTCCCCACGAGGCGCTGGAGGAAGCTCTGGGCGACGCCGGGCTCCACCAGGTCCTCATCGAAGGCCGTGGGGAGGATGCGGAGCCAGATCGCCTTCTCCTGAGAGGGAAGGGCGGATTGCCGCAGCCACCGTAGCACCTCCTCCGGCCCCACCTGGGCTTGGGGGAAGACGAGGGTCACCTGGGCCAGGGCGGCGAATCCCGCCCATAGGGCCAACGCGGCGAGGAGGAAGCCCCTCCTCATGTGGAATCCCCCCCGATGTACCGCACCGAGGTGTAATCGCCCATGGTGCGGACGTACTCGTCCGCGTTCGGGTCCTGTCCCACCCAGCGGCCGTCCACCAGGAACGCGTACTCGTAGCGCCCCGGGGGCAGCTTGAGGATCAGCGTCCAGACGCCGTCCCCGTCGGGGTCGGCGAGGGGGATCGGCTTCCAGGCGGAGAAGTCCCCGACCACCTCCACCTTGTGGGCCCCGGGTGCGGCCAGGGCGAAGACGGTGCCCTCCTGGGCCAGGGCGGGCAGGGGTTCCGGGGCGAAGGCGAACCGCCCGATGAGGAGCCCAAGGCCCAGGAACAGGAGGGCGCCCGCGAGGGCGTAGCCGAGCCTCAGGGCCGGGGAACGGGGGGCGATCAGCGAGCGCAGCCACCGCCGCCACGGCGAGCGGGAGGGATCCCGCGTGGCGAGGGCCTTCATCACCCGCTTCTCCAGGCCCTCGAGCCTGTGCTCCGCCGCGGCGATCTCGTCGGCGATGGCCTGGCGGATGAGCTCCTCATCGCGCCAGTTCTCAAACCGCATCAACGGTCACCCCCATCTCCAGCAGTTTGCTTTTCACCAGGGCTCGGCCCCGGAAGAGCCTCGTCTTCACGGTGGCGGGCTTCAGCCGCATCGCCCGGGCGATCTCCTCCACGGAGAGCCCCTCCCAGTAATAGAGGACGAGCGGGAGGCGGTAGCTCTCCGGCAGGGACCATACCGCCTGCTTCACGGCGTTCCGCAGCTCCTCCCGCTCCACCACCGTGGCGGGGTCGTCGGTGTGGAACGTGCGGGGCTCGGGGTCGGGCCTCCTTTTGCGGAGCATGTTCTTGGCGACGTTGATGGTCACCGTCAGGAGCCAAGTGGAGAATTTTCGGGATAGATCGTAGTAATGGAGCTTCTCGTACGCCCTGATAAAGGCCTCCTGGGTGGCGTCCTCGGCGTCCGCCCAATTGCGCAGGACGGCCAACGCGGCCCCGAACACCATCCGCTTGTAGCGCACCACGATCTCTCCCCATGCTTCGAGATCTCCCTCCAAGCTCCGTTGGATGAGTTCCAGCTCCCCGACGCCGCCCATCTCGTTTCGTCTTATATTACACCCCGGCGATCCGCCCGGTTTCCCCGGGCCGGGGGCGTGCGTTGTGACACCGACAAATGTCCCGCCGGGGGGTGACGCGCCGTCTCTCGGGTCCGTACTCGGGTCATGGGGGCGCGGATCCGCAGGGACACAAAATGGGGCGAACTTCACGAGGAGGTGACCTGGATGAAGCGGAAATTGATTGTGCTGGGAGCCCTCGCCGTCCTCGTGGTGCTGGGCTTGACCGCGTGCACGATATTCATGTCCCTGCCCGAGGCGGTCATCGAGGCGGTTCCCCAGATGGGGCCCGCCCCGCTGGAGGTGACCTTCGATATCTCCAAGTCCAAAGGCCAGGTATATACCCTCGACTTCGGCGACGGGAGTCCCACGACGAGCGGCACCGACTTCACCGCTCCCATCGTCCACACCTACGGCGATCCCGGCGATTACGTGGCCACGTTGACGGTGGAGGACACCCGGGGCAACACCGATACCGCTACCGTCACCATCAAGGTCCAGTACCCGCCGCTGATGGCCGTCCTGGACGTGACCGTCCAGACACCGCCGTACACGTTCGCGTTCGATGCCTCCGGCTCGGTCGGCGAGATCGACCGCTACGTCCTCTACTTCGGCGACGGCGACTTCATCGCGGGCGACTGGGCCACCGCCACCTGGCCGGTCTACCACACCTACCCCGCCCAGACCGAGAGCTACGTGGCCACCCTTTGGATCGAGGATATCTACGGCCAGGACGACTCGACCATGGAGGTAGTGGAGACGCCCGCGCCGTGAGCTGAACTGCATTCGGGAAGCCTCTTCGGGGGTGTACCGAAAGGGCAAACCCGGAGAGATCCGGGGGCGCAAAGCCAGCGGGCCCTAACGCCCCCGTCCGTCGGGGGCGAAGGGCGGCCGGGCTGCCGAAGTGCACCTCCTCCAGAAACTCCACATTTCCGGAGGAGGTGGTACTTCTGTGCGGTGGGCGAAGTACGTCCTGCTTCTCGGCGGATTGACCGCGTGTCTGATCCTCGGACTCACGGCCTGTTTGGAGCTGGCCCCGTTGCGGGCGATCATCCGGGCCGACGTCACCCAGGGCCCCGCCCCGCTTACGGTCCGCTTCGATCTCTCGGGGTCCAGTGGCGGCATCACCGGCTTCCTCCTGGACTTCGGCGACGGGGAGACATTCGTGGGGACGGATGTGACCGCGCCGGTGACGCACACCTACGGGGACCCCGGGGACTACACCGCGACGCTCACCGTGTGGAACGCGAACGGGAGGGAGAGCGTCGATTCGCTGGACATCTCGGTGGGATACCCGCCGCTGGTGGCGATCCTGCGCGCCGATGTCACCCAGGGGTTCGTCCCCCTGGCGGTATCCTTCGACGTCTCCCGCAGCGAGGGGGCCATCGTCTCGTACACGCTCGACACCGGGGACGGGACCGTCTTCAGCTCCGAGGGCGGGCTGGGCCCGTCGGCCACGGACATCCTCCGGGAACCGATCGACTACGTGTACACCGATGTCGGCATCTACCGGGCCGTGTTGACCGTCCGCGACCGCTGGGGCCGCAGCGCCCGCGATTCGGTGGAGATAACCGTCCACCCCTCGAACCTGCGGGCGATCCTCAACGCGTCGCCGCAGACGGGCTACGCCCCCCTCGAGGTCACCTTCGACCTCTCCAAATCCCTGGGGGAGATCGAGGGGTTCGTCCTGGACTTCGGCGACGGGGAGTCCGTGGAGGGCCTGCCCCGCGACCTCGCCGATCCGATTAGCCATACCTACCGGGCCCCGGGGACCTATACCGCCACGCTCACGGTGCGGGACGTCCACGGGGCGGAGGACAGCCAATCGTTGGTGATCAACGCCCTGTACCCCCCTCTCGCGGCCGTGATCTCGGCCCAGCCGACTACCGGGGCCGCGCCCCTTGAGGTGACGTTCGATATCTCGGAATCGGAGGGCCCGATCCTGTACTTCATCCTCGATTTCGGGGACGGCGACATGGTGAACGGTATCGACATCACGTACGCGATCATCCACACCTATTCCCAGCCGGGCACCTACACGGCCACGCTGACGGTGGTGGATATCTACGGCCGCAGCGACGCGGCCACGGTGGAGATCCGGGCCCAGTGACGGGGGAGGACGAGGAAGAGGAGGCAGAGGGCCACCACGGGCCAGTCGCCGAGCCGCATGTAGGGCGTCACGTGGGAGTGGAGCGGGACCCTCAGCGCGAGGGTCCCGCTCCCCCTCCCGGCCAACGTCCCCAGGGGAAGCCCATCCGGGCCGAACCCGCCGGTCACCCCGGTGATCGCCGCCTGGAGGAAGGCCCTCCCCGTCTCGGCCGCCCGTAGCGATCCGCAGGCGAAATGCTCCCGGAGGATCCGCGAGGCCCCGAACCAGGAGTCGTTGGTGAGGACGAGGATGACCTCCGCCCCGCCGCGCGCCAGGGCCCGGGTGAACCCGGGGAATTGGGACTCCGAACAGATCAGCACCCCGTAGCGGCCGAATGCGGAGAGCCACTCGCCGGGGGAGATCTCCCGGGGCAGGAACGCCCCCACGAGCT
>JAADIW010000079.1 GCA_013151115.1 Caldisericota bacterium | reverse complement strand
TACCCCTTCACCACGAATTTTCAAGAGATATGGGGGGTATATGGGGGTCAGCCGGCACCGCGGGCGCGCCCGGGGAATTCGTCCACGTGTTGGCACCGGGGACAGAAATCGGTGCGTTGCCCGCCCAGGAGGACCTCGCCGATGGGGGTGCCGCATTCAGGACAGGGCTTGCCCGCCCGTCCGTGGACCCGGAGGAAGGAGCGTTCTTCCTCCTGGTACAGGCCGTCGCCCACCCTGGCCTTGATCTCCGCGATGGCCCACCGGAGGACCTCCGGGATCGCCCGCCACAGGCGCTCGATCTCCCCTTCCCCCAAGGTGTGGGCGTAGCGGAACGGGGAGATACGTGCGGCGAAGAGGATCTCGTCCGCGTAGGCGTTCCCGATCCCGGCGATGAGCTTCTGGTCGACGAGGAGCTTCTTGATCTGGCGGCGCTTCCCCGCGACGATCCCCGCGAACCGCTCGAGGGTGAAGCCCTCGTCCAGCGGCTCCACGCCCAGTTCCGCCAGCGGCCCCTCCTCGGGGCCGGTGAGCAGCCAACCCCGGGAGAGCTTGGGGAAGCCCGCCTCGATCACGCGGATATCGGTCCCGTCATCGAGCGCGATGCGGAACACGGTGCTCTTGGTGGCGTCGTAGCGCGAGGGGCCGTGCCACACCCACCCGGCCCGCATGAGGTGCACGGCGAAGAGGAGCCCCCCGGAGAGGTGGAAGAGGAGGTATTTGCCCCGCCGCCCGGTCCCGGTGAGTTCCCGGCCCTCCATCCGGGCGAGCGGGGGGTCGGTGGACTGGAGGAAGGCCGGATGTCGGGCCTCGGCCCCCCGGATCGTCCTCCCGACGACCCGGGGGGCCAGGACCGCGGCGATTATCTCCAGATCGGGAAGCTCGGGCATCCCGGGGCGTCAGGGCTGGGCGTCCTCGTCACAGCAGCCGAAGAAGAACGAGATCCCGCACGGGAACGGCAGGCAACAGCTCGGCTTGGGAGCGCAACAGCTCGGGCGCCGGTAGACCTTGATGTAGGGTTTGCAGAACGAGATCCCGCAAGGTTTGGACCTCAGGACGGTCCAGCAACAGGGGGATTTCTCCACGATCTTGATCGCGGCCTTGTACTCCCCCTTGGTGGTGGTGATCACGATGTTATAGAAGCCCGCGGCCACCTGTTGGCCCGCCATGTCCACCTGGTTCCACTGCATCTCGGTGCCCGGTGCCACGGGCGTGGAGTAGGTGTACTGGTACACCATGGCGCCGTCCAGGGTCTCGATGCGCCAACCGACGATGAGCTCGTCCGTGGGGCAACAGAAGAACCCGAACGGGACCACCAGCTTGAAGTAGACGACCTCACCCGTCCAGAAGGCTGTGTAACAACACGGTTCCTCGGGTTGGGGACAACACGCCCCCGTGAACCCGTAGCCCGTGCTCCCCATCGCCACCGCCACCAACGCCATAAGCGCAAGAGCCCTCTTCATCCACATCACCTCCAACCCATTGTACAGCGAGACCCCGGGGCCGGTTTCGCGTTTCCGTGACGCGGATCACAGTTTGCCGGGCCAGGCGTTGGGGTTCACCAGGTTACCGGGCCGTTCGCCCCTCAGGGCGGCGAGGACGCCGTCCACGGCCAGCGACGCCATGCGCCGCCTGGTGCCCAGGGTGGCCGAGCCGATATGGGGCGTCAGCACCACGTTGTCGAGCTCCAGCAGCCCGGGGTGCACCTCCGGCTCCCGCTCGAATACGTCCAAGGCGGCCCCGGCGATCCGTCCCTCCCTTAGGGCCCGCACCAGGGCCCCCTCATCCACCACCGGGCCCCGGGCGATGTTCACCAGATAAGCCGTCTCCTTCATGAGCGAGAGCTCACGTTCCCCGATGAGGTGACGCGTCTCGGGGACCAGGGGTACACACAGGACCACGAAGTCGCTTTCCGCCAGGAGCTCGTCCAATGGGACGTAGCGGCACCCGAGTTCCGCCTCTAGGTCCGGCTTCCGGGCGCGGGAGTAATACAGGATCGCCATGGAAAAACATCTCGCCCGCCGGGCCACGGCGGCCCCGATCCGCCCCAGGCCCACGATGCCCAGGGTGGAGCCCCACACGTCCCGCCCGAGGTAGGGGGGCATGAAGGACCAGCCCGGGAACCCCTCTGCCCGCAGCCTCTTATCCAACTCCGCTATCCGGCGGGCGACCGCCAGCATCAGGGCCACGGCGAGATCGGCCACGGTCTCGGTGAGGACCCCGGGGGTGTTCAGCACCATGATCCCCCGCGCGCTCGCCTCATCCAGATCGATGTTGTCCACGCCCACCCCCAGGTTGGCGATGATCTTCAACCGGGGCGAGGCCGCGAGGATGTCCCGGTCCACCCTGGTGGAAAGGGGGCAGATGAGGACATCGGCCCCGGCGACACCGCGGAGAAGTTCCTCCCGGGGGATCACGTCCCCGGGATACATCTCCACCTCATGTCCCTCCCGTTCGAGCCTCGCGATCTCATCCGGAAAGATCCGACAGCTGATGAAGATCCGCCCCATTCACCCTCCTCACTCGTAACGCAGGGCCTCCACCGGATCGAGCCGCGCGGCGGCCCGGGCCGGCAACAACCCCGCCACCGCGCCCACCAGGAACGAGAACCCCAGGGCCCCCAACACGAGCCACCACGAGATCCCGTACTCCAGCACCCCCGTGCCCAAAGCCCGCTTGGCGGCGAACACGGCGATGAAATTCAGCGACGATCCGATCCCGGTGCCCAGGATCCCCCCCGCCAGCCCCATCAACCCCGATTCCAGGAGGAAGATGAGGGCGATCTGGGAGTTCCGGGCGCCGACGGCCTTCATCACCCCGATCTCCCGGGTGCGCTCGAGGACCGCGGTATACATGGTGTTCATCACCCCGATGCCTCCCACCAAGAGCGCGATCCCCGCGATCCCCCCGAGGAAGGCCCCCAGGATCCCGAGGGCCCGCTGCACCACTTCGTGCACCTCCTCCATGGTCTGCACCGAGAGGTCCCGCCGGCCGCGGCTCCGGCGGAGGAAGTCCTCGATGCGCTTGGCGGTCTCGGACACATCGTACCCCGGGGCCACGCGCACGAGCACCATGGTGACGGCCCGCGTCCCCGTCAGCTCCTGCAGGTCCGCGAGCGGGATGATGATGGCGTCTTCGTCCAGTCGGCTGTCGGCGCTGTATACCCCGACCACGGCGAAGGGGCGATCCTCGATCAGGACCGTCCCGCCCGCACCGATGCCGAGCTCCGTCGCCACCTCGCGCCCGAGGATCGCCGCCCCACGCTCGCCCTCGGTGAACCCGCGCCCCTCCACCATCTCGACCTTGAAGAAGGAGAAGATATTCCCCGAGACTCCCAAGGCGTCGAGGAACCCTTCCTTGCCCCCCGCCTTGACGTAGACGCTCTGGAAGTTCAGCAGGCCGATCTCCCCGACGCCCTCGACCGTGGAGAGCGCGTCCACATCGATTTCGAACGGGGTACTGAAGCTCCCCGGGCCCCCGAACCCCCCGCCGAGTTCCCCGGGGAGGATCATCACCACGTCGTATCCCAGCTCCTCGAAGGAGCGTTTGACCGCGCGCTGCATCGATTCGCCCAGCGAGACCAGGGCCACCACGGCGGTGATCCCGATCAGGATCCCGACGATGGTGAGCCAACTGCGCTTTTTCCGATGGAGGAGCCCCCGTACGGCGATCCCGAAGAGGTCAAGCATCGGTGTCCTCCACGATGCGCCCATCCCGGATCCTGAGCACGCGATGCGCGATCCCGGCCACCTCGGGGTCGTGGGTGACCACCACCACCGTTACCCCATCGGCGTTGGACCCGGAGAGCAGGGAGAGCACCCCGCGGCCGGTCTCCGAATCCAGGTTCCCGGTGGGCTCATCCGCCAGCAGGAGATCGGGGGAGTTCGCCAGGGCCCGGGCGATGGCCACCCGTTGCTGCTCCCCCCCGGATAGCTCCGCGGGCAGGTGCCTCTCCCGC
The DNA here is from genome assembly GCA_013151115.1 of Caldisericota bacterium. Taxonomy (GTDB): domain Bacteria; phylum Bipolaricaulota; class Bipolaricaulia; order Bipolaricaulales; family Bipolaricaulaceae; genus UBA3571. The sequence goes on along the minus strand of JAADIW010000079.1, from coordinate 2,304 downwards.
TCCGTTAGGCCCACCCGGGCGAGGAGCTCCCGGGCCCGCCGTAGCCGTTCCCGCCGCGGTACCCCGGCGAAGATCATGGGGAGTTCCACGTTCCCCAGGGCGGAGAGGGTGGGGGAGAGGTTGAAGCTCTGGAACACGAACCCCACCCGGCGGTTCCTGATTCGCGCCAGGGCCGTGGCCCGCAGGGCGGAAACGTCCTCCCCCTCGAAGAGGACCCGACCTTTGGTCGGGCGGTCCAGGCATCCCATGAGGTGAAGCAGGGTGGACTTACCCGAGCCCGAGGGGCCCGTCACCGCCAGGAACTCCCCCCTCGCCACCCCGAGGTCCACCCCGCGCAGGGCCTCCACCTCGATGCGGCGGCGCCGGCCCATGCGGTAGACCTTCCAGACCGCTTCCAGTTTTACGATATGGTCATCCGTCATGTTTGAACTCGACGAGCTCTATCTCCTCGAGCGTCCTGTACCCGCCGTCCGCCCTTTCCTCGATCCGCAGGTAGGGCGGGAAGAAGAGGAGGGCCCGATGGGAGAGGCGGGGGATGTACACGAGGGCCCGCTGGTCGGGAAACGAGGGGTGGACGTAGATCCCCACCACCACGGGGATCCCCAGGATCTCGTCCTCCCGCTCGGTGGTGAGGCGGGCACGCCCCCGGAGGAGGTAGCTTTTCCCCGCCTCGATCGCCTTGTCCCACAGGGAGAATAGGGGGGCCAAGGGGAGCAGCCCGGTGTCCCCCTCCATCAGGCCGATCCCCATGACGGCCCCCAGGAGGGAGAACCCCTCGGCGCCGGGGACCGCGCGGACGAAGGTCATCCGGATCTCATACGCCTCCCCCTTCGGTATGACCTCCAGGATCCAATCGGACGGCGGTTTATCCGGCGCCCTGATCTCGTAGCGGAGGAGGGTGTGGCCCCCCGGATAGGGGAGCTCTGGGAGCAGGCCCTGGGCCCAAGCGCCGATCCCGAGGGCAGCCGCCGTGATGATGATCGCGAGGGGTCTCATGCGCATCACCGGGGAGCTTGTACTCGCCGCGGCCCCGGTTTGCAACGTGGGCGAGGGGGTCCTAATTTCTTCGGCGGGAGGTGACCGGGGATGATCGTCGAGTTCTCGATCTCCCCCATCGGCGTGGGGGAGAGCCTAAGCCGGTACGTCGCCGAGGTGATCGACCTCGTGGACAGGAGCGGCCTCCCATACCTCCTTACCCCCATGGGCACGATCGTGGAGGGGGAGTGGGACGAGGTGATGGCCCTCATCAAGCGCTGTCACCAGCGGATGCTGGAGCTGGCGCCCCGTGTGGCCACCCGGATCTACATCGATGACCGCCCGGGGAAGGCGGGGCTCCTGGAGTACAAGACCAGGTCGGTGGAGGAAAAGCTGGGCCGCGCGATCAGGCGCACGCGGGTCGAGGCGGGGTCGTGAGGCTCAACAAGTACCTCCGGGCGGCCGGGGTGGCCTCGCGCCGGGGGGCGGACGAGCTCATCCGCGCGGGGAGGGTGCGGGTGAACGGGGATGTGGTGACCGAACCGTGGCACGAGGTCGATCCCGGGCGCGATGTGGTGGAGGTAGACAGCCGGAGGGTCTATCTTCGGCGCGAGCGGCATTACTTCAAGCTCTACAAGCCCCGTGGGGTGGTGAGCACCCTCCGCGACCCCCACGCCGAGAGGACCCTGGCGCGGTTCATCCCCGCCGGCCTACGGCTCGTCCCCGCGGGACGGCTCGACCGGGATTCGGAAGGGCTCGTGATCCTCACCGATGATGGGGACCTGATATACCGGCTCACCCATCCGAGCTTCGAGGTGCCGAAGCGGTACCGGGTGACCCTGGACCGATACGTGGGGGAAGGGGATCTGGAGAGGCTCTCGCGGGGGATAGAGCTCGAGGACGGCCCGTTCCTCCCCGACGCGGTGAGGCGGGTGGGACCGCGGGAGGTGGAGCTCGTGATCCACGAGGGGCGGAAGCGCGAGATCCGCCGCGCCTTCCGGGCCCTGGGCTACGGGGTGGTGCGTCTCGTGCGGACGGCCATGGGCCCGGTGGAGCTCGGGGACATGCGCCCCGGGGAGCTCCGTCCCTTGAGCCCCGCGGAGCTCCGGGCCCTGGGGATCGGGGCGAAAGAGGACCGGTGAGCTCTGGGCCGCGTTTTCGTCCCCCATCCGGGGAAGGGCCAACCGCGGCGAATCCCCGGGCCTGGCCTCCGGAAACGGCGGGGACTATATTTTCCCGAGGCCGATCCCCGTTGAGACCAGGTTTTCGGGTCTGTGTCCGAACTGCGGCGGCGAAATCGGGGCGGAGCGGCTCGCCGCGGGGCTCCCC
>JAADIW010000004.1 GCA_013151115.1 Caldisericota bacterium | reverse complement strand
CGTACGAGGTGGACTGGGAGGAGATATTCCGCCGGGCCGCGAAGTACGGGACGATCTTGGAGATCAACGCCAATCCGCAACGATTGGACCTCTGTGCCGAGCACATCCGGGAGGCGGTGGAGACCGGGGTGCTCCTCGCGCTGGGGACGGACGCCCATCACGCCGAACATCTGGGCTTCATGCGGTACGGGGTCCTCACCGCCCGCCGTGGCTGGGCCGAGGCGCGGCACGTCGTCAACACACTGCCTTTGGATGACCTCCTCCGGATCCTGAAATGAGCCTTGTCCTCCGTTTCGTATTGAGCGAAACTGTGATAGGCGCCGCCGGGGGCGTTTCGGGGTCGATGCGGTGATGAGAGAGCTCGTGGTGGGAGGCATCGCGTTCGATCAAGAGGACAAATCTCCCGTCCTCCTCTTGAAGGACCTCGTGAGCCCCCGGTACATCACGCTGCGCATCGGAGCCCCCGAGGCCATGGCCATCCTCCTCCACCTCCAGGGGACGCCCCCGCCACGTCCCTTCACCCATGACCTCATGAAGACCTTGCTCGAATCCATGGGGTGTGTGCTCGAGCGGGTGGTGTTAGTGGACGTGGTGGAGGGGATCTGCTACGCGAACCTCTGGTTGAGGCTCCCCTCGGGGAGGATCCGCAAGGTGGACGCGCGGCCTTCCGACTCGGTGGCCCTGGCCCTCCGCACCGGATCCCCAATCTTCATCGAGGACGAGCTCTTCGAGGAACTGGCCCAGGAGTTCCCCGACATAGAGCTCCAGTAAGCGCCTCGCCTCCGTGGGGATAAGGAAAGGGATCGTCCGCAAAGGCTGGGTCCAGGCGGGGGAGCCGGGAGAAGGAGGCGGCGATGATCCGCAGGATCTGGGATGTGACCCTCACGGTGCGGGATCTCGGGCGGGCGATCTCGTTCTATCGGGACGTCCTCGGGCTCGAGCTGAAGTACGTGTTTAAGGATTACGCCGGGTTCGACGTGGGCGGGGTGGAGCTCGGGCTCAAGACCTGGGGGGAACTGGAGCCCCCGCGCGGAGGGGAGCCGGTGGTGAACTTCTTGGTGGGCGATGTGGATCGGGCCTGCCGGGAGCTCTCCGCGAGGGGGGTGCGGTTCGACAAGGGCCCGGAGGACACCCCGTGGGGCGGCAGGATCGCCCTGTTCCGCGATCCGGACGGAAACACCCTCCAGCTCACCCAGATCGACTGGAGGAGGTACTTCTCCACCTGCGCCGCTTGAGGAAAGCACATCCGCGAAAGGGAAGGCCCAATTGAAGGTCATAGGGATCGTGGGGAGCCCGCGCCGGGGTGGGAACACGGACGTCCTGGTGGAGCAGGTGCTGGCCGGCGCCGGGGCCCATGGGCTCGAGACGGAGAAGGTCCTCCTCGGGGAGCTGGAGATCGCGCCGTGCCGGGCGTGTTACTCCTGCGCCGATTCCGGACGGTGCGTTATCGGGGACGACTTCCACGCGCTTCTGGAGAAGGCCCTCGGTTCCGCGGGGATCGTCCTCGGATCCCCCATGTACGTGGGCACGGTAACCGCGCAAATGAAGGCCTTCGTGGACCGGGTGGATTGCTCCCAGGTGGAGCTGGTGAGGGCCTCCACCGGGGAGGTACGGTTCCGCCGCAGGCACCGGGGACGGTTCGGGGTCGTGGTGGCGATATGCGACCTTTCCCCTTTGAGCGAGTTGCGGCATTGCGCGCGGGTGATGGAGGCGTGTCTCAGGGATCTGGGCGCGGACACGGTGGACGAGGTACTGGCTCAGCGGCTCTCCGACGTCGGGGACGTGCGAAAGAGACCGGAGCTCCTTGCGCGGGCGTTTCGGGCGGGGGAGCGGCTGGCCGCGGCCATCAGGGGAGGTGGGACGGATGAGCGAGGCCGATGTGCGGAGGATCCAGGAGCTCATCGCGGCGTATGAGCGGGCCTTCGAGGCGGCGGACGCCGACGGGATGGCCGCCCTCTTCTGGATCGACGATCCCCGCTTTTGCGAAGTGGAGAACCACATCCCCGAGCCCTTCGGCCGGGAGCGGTTCCGATGGATCATGGACTGGATCCGGAGGAACCAGCCCCCGGGCTGGCGGATGAGGTTCTACGACACGCGGGTGCATCTCCTCTCGCCGGAAGTGGCCTACAGCGTCTCGCTGCGGGAGGAGGAGATCGAGGGGAAGCGTACCGTGAGCAGGGTCACCCTGATCTTCCTGAAGAAGAAAGGGGAATGGCGGATCGTCCACGGCCATTTCTCCCGGATCCCGGAGCAGAAGGGAGGTGCGTCGGGAGCGGGGGATATGTGGTCCCAAGGGGGTAAGGGTGTTCCGGAAGGTGGTGCCGATGCTGTTGGTGGAGGACGTGGAACGGGGAATCCGCTTCTACTGTGAGGCCCTGGGCGGGAGGCTCGCCGCGGTCTACCCCGAGCAGCCGCCCCACGAGTGGGCATCCCTCGAACTCGGCGGGGTGGAGCTCATGCTGTGGGACAAGGGCGCGGCCGGGGCGGAATACCCGGGCCTGAGGGTCCCTACGGACCCCACGGGCGTCATCCTCTACATCCACGTGGACGACGTGGATGCCCTCTACGAGCGGGTGAAGGGAATGGCCGAGGTGTTGATGGACCCCGTGGATCAGTTCTACGGGATCCGGGAGTTCACCATCCGCGACCCCTTCGGGTTTATCCTCACCTTCGCCCAGGAAAAGGCCAGCTAGTGGAACTTCACTGGTCTAAAGAAGAGGCACGTTGGTACCTCCTCTACTCCGTGGGGTTGCACGGGCGTGAGTACCCACCGGGCGAAGAGGGGATCCGGAGGTGCTTCGCCGACCTGGACGTGCTCCAGCTGGATCCCCTGCCGGTCCTCGGCCGCTCCCATGACCTGGTGATCCAGGCCCGCGTGGATGGGACACATCCGGGCCAGGTGCTCGAGCTGGTCCACCGCGAACGGCTCGGGTTCGAGTACTGGGACAAGATGCTATCCCTCATCCCCATCGCCCACTTCCCCTGGTTCCGGGCCCGGATGGAGGCGGGCGGGAACCGGTGGGAACGTGGGCGGGAAGAACGGCTGAAGTCGGATCATCCCGGGGCGATCGAGGCCGTCTACGCGGCGGTGAAGGGACACGGCCCCCTCTCCAGCGCCGAGCTGAGGGAGCTGGGGATCGCCCAGGAGACCCGTCGGGGGTGGAAGGCCACCCGGGTGGCCAACGTGGCCCTGATCGTCCTCTGGAACCGGGGTCGGATAAGCGTCGCCTACAGGAAGAACTTCCGTCGCTATTTCGATCTCACCGAGCGGGTCATCCCGGCTCCCCTCTTGGGTTCCCCGACCCCGACACTGGAGGAGTTCTGGGAATGGTCCCTCTTGAAACGCGTGCGGGATGCCGGGCTCCTCCCCCTGCGTGGGGACGCCGATTCCTGGGCATTCCTGTGGGACAGGCGGCGAGGCGGGCTCCCGGAGCGTTTGATCAAGTCGGAAAAGCTCGTGCTCGTCCATGTCGAGGGCGTCAGGACGCCTTTCCTGGCCCCCTCCGACGCCGAGGGCCGGTTGGCGGAGGCCCGCCGGCACGGCTTCGATGGGCGCGCCCGGTTCCTCTCCCCGTTGGATCCCTTCCTCTGGGGCAGGAAGGCCCTGAGGGAGCTCTGGGGGTTCGAGTACGCCTGGGAGGTGTACAAGCCCCCGGCCAAGCGCCGCTGGGGCTATTACGTGCTCCCGGTACTTTACGGGGATCGATTCGTGGCCCGGTTCGACGGCAAGTTCGACGCCGCCATCGGGATCCTGCGCGTGCTCTCCTATTGGGAGGAGCCGGGAGGGCTTCCCTGGTCCCATCCCGCGATCGTCTCGGCCTTCCAACGGTTCCTCGGCTACCTGGGAGGTGAGCGGGCCACCTTCCCCGGGGGAGGGGAGGTCCGGGCCACGTGAAGGAGGCGCGAGCGGAGGCCCAATATGGGGATATACTCCCTCCGGGGGGTGGTTTTTCATGCGGATCTTTTCCCTCCGAGATCCCCGGGAGGCGGCGGGGGCTTATCCCTGTGCCACCGAGTCCCCGCGGCCCTTCTGGGCGGATGGCCTCGGGTTATCCCGGAGCTGGTTCGCGGAGAACCTGGGGGCACATGTAGAGGGGGTTCACGTAGAGGAAGAAGGGGAGGTGATCGGGCACATCTATTGGGCTCCCTCGGAGCGGGCCCTGGTCCCTTATCGCACCGAGCCCGGGGTGGCCTGGATCTACTGTGAGTGGATCAAACGGCCCCATCAGGGGCGCGGCTACATGCGGGCGCTCTTCTCGGCCTTCGTCGAGTACCTGAAGGGGGAGGGCTATAAAGGCGTGTTGGTGGGGGCTACCGATTACGAGGGCTACATGCATTACTCGCACTTCGCCAAGCGTGGCTTTCGGGTGATCCAGGAAGGGGACGGCGGGAAGCTAATGTACCTCCCGCTTGCCCGAGAAACGGTGGAGGTGGAACCCCTGGTGCCCAGGATCCCCGTGGAGGGGAAGGCCCCGGTGGAACTCTTCGTCGTGGGATCCCGCTTCTGCCCGGTGGGAGCGGCCACGGTGCTGTACTTACGCAAGGTAGCGGCCGAGTTCGGCGATCGGGTGTCCATGGTGGAGGTTCCGGCGGGGCCCGAGGCCCTGGCCCGCTACGGGGTAGCCGATGGCATCTATCTTAACGGGATGCCCGTCTTCTTCGGCCCCGTGACCGAGGAACAGGTCCGCGCTGTGATCGAAGGGGCTTTGTCGTCGGAAGGACAAGAGTAGGTGATAGGACCCGAACCGCCAGGCGGTGGTTTCACAGGAAAGCCCAGAACGGCGGGGATGCGGACGACGGAATACCTTTTCTGCGAGTGGACCGATCTGGTCGGCGAAGGAAACCGTTCCCGGATCGAGGTGCGGGAGGTGATTCGGATCGGCGAGGACCGTTGGAAAAACTTCCATGGCTTTTCCAAGGTCGAGCTCTTCTCCAGCCGTTTCAGACCGGTTTCCATGGGGATTCAGGGCGAAAAGGTCATCGGCCTCGTGGCCGAGCTCCGTCACGGGGAGTATTTCTTCCACGTCCTGTTCGAAGATGTCGCCCGGGGCGAGGTGAAGGAGGTCCGGGTTCGGCTCGAGGGCACCTACACCGTTCCCCATTTGATCCCCGAAGGCGGACAGGGTTATGTCTACAAGTCGAACTTCGCCTGGATCGGGCCTCACCTCCAGCGCATCTCCTTCCCCCGAGGATACGAAATCCTCTCCGTTAAGCCCGAGGGAGGAGAGGTGGGGATCTACCGCGGTAGGCCCACGGTGGTCTGGCGCAGACAGGGGGAGTTCTGGGGAGGGATCGAGGTGTGGCTGAGGAAGCGAGGATGAAGGGGGAGGGCGATTTACCGCTTCGGGAGGCATGTGGAGGGGAACCCATGCCGGAGGAGGTTGAGGGCCGGGGGAAACGCGAGGATCGCCCGCGCCCCGGATCCACCTCGAGCGGAAAAATGGCCGAAAATCCTCCCCGAAAGCCGGGCCGAGCTCGAGGCCCAGGGAGTGGGAACCGTCGCCCTGGATGAGCTGCGGGGGACGATCAGCGTCGGGGGAATACACCTACCGGGAAATAAGCGACGAGGGGTACCGAGGTGATCCAGGCACCCCCGGAAGGGCCGGATCGGTTGGCCACCCGAATCCCGGGGAAGGGCGGATGAAGCCCAAGGACGAAAAGCAAGCGATCCGCGAACGGGTCTGGAGGCTTTTGGAAAAGAAGGGCGTGGCCCAATTTCCCCTCCCCGTCCACGGGCGGATCCCCAACTTCGAGGGGAACGAGCGGGCCGCGGAGCTTTTGCGTTCGCTCGAAATCTGGAAAGGGGCACGGGCGATCGTGGTGAGCCCCGACAGTCCCCAGCATCCCGTACGGGAGAGGGCGATCCTCGAGGGAAAGATCCTGTACATGCCAACGCCCCGGCTGAGGGGAGGGTTCGTGGAGCTCCGCCGCGAGTATGTGCCCCGGGGCGAGGAGCGCCGGGCGACGGCCATCAGGTATGCGTTCCGCTACGGCCGAACGGTGAAGCTGGGGGAGATGTCGCCGGTGGATCTCGTGGTCATGGGATCGGTGGCGGTGGATCGGGATGGGGGGCGGGTCGGGAAAGGCGGGGGCTATTCCGATCTCGAGTACGCCGTCCTCCGCGAGCTCGGGAACCGGGAGGTCCCCGTGGTCACCACGGTGCATCCGCTCCAGATCGTGGACCGCGTCCCGATGGAACCTCACGATGTCCCCGTGGACTACATCGTCACCCCGGATGAGATCATCGAGACCCACACCCCGCATCCCGGGGGGATACGTTGGGAGCTGGTGTCCAATGAGAGGTCGGAGGGGATGCCGGTGCTTCGGGAGCTCAAACGGGTGCTCGAGGGCCTCCGGGATCCTTGAGCGCCCCGATCGCGAGCGGGAAAGGTTCGGGGGAACGGCTGAAGCGAAGGGGGCCTCATGAGGATTTATCGTGAGTTCGCGCGTTTCTACGCACGCGGCCCTTATCCGGAGTACAGCCGGACCATGGCCGAACTCCTCCCCCGCGTGTTGGAGCGCTTCGGGGCGAAGCCCGAGACCGTGCTCGACCTCGCCTGCGGGGAGGGGACCTTCGCCGTGGAGCTGGCCCGGCGGGGCTATCGGGTGACCGGGGTGGACCTCTCCGCGGAGATGCTCGGGTTCGCCCGGAAAAGGGCGAGGGAAGCCGGGGTCACGGTCGAGTTCCTCCAGCAGGACATGCGCTCCCTTGATCTCCCCGGGGGATTCGACCTCGTGACCTGTTGGTACGATAGCCTCAATTACCTCTTGGAATACGAGGATCTCGTGAAGACCTTCGCCAACGTGGCCGAGGTGCTGAACCCCGGCGGCCTTTTCATCTTCGACATGAACACCCGTTACGCCCTGTCCGTACACTGGCAGCGCCATCCCGCTTACGTACAGCAGGACACCATGGATCTCTTCGAGGTTCACAGGCCGAGCTACGATTACGAACGGGACATCGCCACGCTGAGGATCACCGGCTTCATCCGGGAAGGGGAAATATGGCGTAGGTTCGACGAGACACACCGGGAGCGGGCGTACACCCTGGCGCAGATCCGTGGGGCGCTGGAGAGGGCGGGCTTGGAGGAATTGGCCTGTTGGGGGAGCCTGCGGGAGATGGCACCGCCGAAGCCCGACTCCGGCCGGGTCTGGTTCGTGGCCCGAGCGCCGTAACGCCCCCCGCCCTCAAACCAGCTCCTCACGGCGATGTGAAGGACGACCACCGGGGACATGAGATGGGGAGGGGGAAGGTCGTTACCAAGGACGACATCGTACGGGGATTGCGCGAGCTGGGGTTGGAGGTGGGGGCCATCGTGGGCGTACACAGCTCCCTCAGCAGCTTCGGCTATGTGGAAGGCGGGGCCGATGCCGTGATCGATGCACTGCTGGAGGTAGTGGGCGAGGAGGGCACGGTGGTCATGCCCACCCACTCGGCCAACCTGGAGCGGAAGGAACTATCTCCCGAGGAGAAGGCCGCGGGCGTTCTGTGGCTTCTC
>JAADIW010000024.1 GCA_013151115.1 Caldisericota bacterium | reverse complement strand
TCGGCATCATCGAATGACCAAATGGGAGGGGAACAACTACTCGAACTCCTGCGGGCCCTGAGCCGGGGGCGGGACCTGGGGGAGATCGGTGACGCGGCCCTCGAGTACGCGCTCACCCGGATCCCCGGGGCACGATTCGGGGTGTTATTGGTCCGGGACGAGGCGTCCGGGGGGTTCGTGCCCCGGGCATCCCGCGGGTGGGAGGGCGCGGTGGGGCCCATCCCCGGGGAACTCCTGGGCGCCGCGCTGGAGGGGGAGGCCGCTGTCCTCCGCGATCCCGGGGGCGAGCTGGCGTCCGCGTTCGGCCCGGTCGCATCCCTCCTCGCCCTCCCGGTATCCGGGGACGGGGAGGTGATCGCCTGTCTCCTCTTGGGGAACCCCGCCGATCCCGAGGCCTTCTCCCCCGGGGATCCGGAGAGGCTGGAGCCGGGCTGGAGGGAGATCGCGGCCGCGATACGCCGGGCGTTCGAGGGCGAGCGCCTCCGGGGGGACACGATCCGGTCCGAAGCGCTGTTGGAGGCGCTCCCGGACGCGGTGGTGGTGGCGGACGAGGCGGGCACGATCAGGGCGTGGAACAGGGCCGCCGAGGAGCTCTTCGGCTACACGGCGCGGGAGATCGTGGGGAAGCCGCTCACCGAGCTCATGCCCGAGGAGTACCGGGAGCGGCACCGGGAGGCCTTCGCGAGGTGCGCGGCCGCGGGGCGGGCCCCGCGGCGGTTCATCGAGGGGGAGGGCCTGCGCAAGGACGGGAGCACCTTCCCCATCCAATGGGCCCTGACCCGGCGCCAGGAGGGCGATAGGACCGCGTTCATCGCCGTGGGCCGGGACCTGACCGAACGGACGCGGATCGAGCGGGAGCTGCGGGAGAGCGAGCGGATGTTCAGGACGTTGTTCGAGCGCCTGCCCGATGCCGTTTACATCACCGCCTTCGGGGGCACCATCCTCGCCGCCAACCCGGCCGCCGCCCGCCAGACCGGCTATTCCCGCGAGGAGTTGTTGGGGATGAACATCATCCGCGATCTCGTGGTGGGCAAACCCACTATCCCGGTGGAGGAGCTCGAGAGGCGCCTGGCCCGGGGCGAGACGGTGGTGTTCGAGGAGAAAAAGCGCCGGAAGGACGGGACGGTCTATTGGACCGAATGCGCGGTCACCTCGGTGGAGTACCGGGGCCACCCTGCCACCCTCTCCGTCAACCGGGACATCACCGAACGCAAACGCCTCGAGGAGACGCTCCAGCGCCATGTGAGGGAACTCCAGGTCCTGAACGATGCGCTGCGATCCCTGGTCTCGGCCCTGGAGACCGAGGAGGTCCTGCAGAGGCTCGTGACCCTCGCCGGGGACCTGGTGGGGGCGGAATACGTGGTGATCGCGGTGTTCGATGAGGAGGGCCATCTCCAGCGCGTCGTCGATCGCTCCATGGGGCTAGGTCCCCTGCCCCCCCGGATGCGGCCCAAGGGGGTGACCCGGGCGATCCTGGCGACCGGGGAGCCGGTGGTCGTCGGGGAGATCGGGCCCGATGGGACCGCCGTGCCCCCGATCCGGGGCCCCGATGGCTCGGAGGTCCCCCCGAACCCGGCGGTGGTCGAGGCGGGGGTGCGGTCGTTCGCCGGGGTCCCGATCAAGTACAAGGACAGGGTGACGGGCATCCTCTCCGTGTTCAGCCGCCGGCCCCACGCCTTCGACGATCGCCTGCCGGTCCTCTCCTCGTTGGCCGACGCAGCCGCGGTGGCGGTGGAGAACGCGAGGCTCTACGAGGAGGCCCGCTACCTCTTCGGGGAATCGCCCGTATCGCTGTGGGTGGAGGATTTCTCCGCCATAAAGGGGCGCCTCGACTCCCTGCGGGAGGAGGGCGTGACGGACCTCCGTGCCTACCTCGAGGACCACCCCGAGCTCGTGGAGGAGTGCATGCGGCTCCTCCGGGTGGTGGATGTGAACCGCACCACGCTCCGCCTGTACGGGGTGAAGGACCTGCGGGAGTTGCTCGCCCGGCTCCCCGAGCTCATCCCCCCCGAGGTGAACCCCCTCTTCGCGGAGGAACTCATGGCGATCTGGGAGGGGAGGCGGGAATTCGAGGGGACCGGGATCAACCGGACCGCCGCGGGCGAGCCCATCCACATCCACCTCCGCTGGCGCGTCTTCCCGGGACACGAGGAGGATTACGCCCGGGTACTGGTCTCGATCCTGGATATCACCGACCGGGTGAAGGTGGAGGAAAAGCTCAGGACTTATGTGGAGAAGCTCGCCGCCCTCCACCGGGCCGTGTGGGAGCTCCAGCGGTGCCGCACGGTGGAGGATGTCTGCCGGACGGCCGTGGAGGGGGCCAGGGGGATCCTGGGGTTCTCGGTATGCAACATCGGGCTCGTGGAGGGGGACCGGATAGTCCCGGTGTACACGGTGGGGGACGTGCGCCCGCGGCCGTTCCCGCGGGGCGAGGGGCTCGTGTGGCGGACACTGGAGGAGGGACGGAGCTTCTATGGGAACATACAGGACCTGCCGGGCGCCAAGCCGGTGGATGCCAGGCTCAAGAGCGCTATTTCGGTTCCCATCGGAGATATCGGGGTTTTCCAGGCCGCTTCATTCGAGCCGGACACGTTCAGCGAGGACGACGTCAAGCTCGCGGAGATCCTCGCCGGCCACGTGAGCGAGGAAATCCGGCGGGTCCGGCTGGAGGAGGAGCTGCGGGAACGGGCCATCCGCGACGCCCTAACCGGCCTGTACAACCGGGGCTACCTGATGGAGGTGCTGGACCGGGAGATCCGTCGGGCCGAGGAGGAAGGCAGGCCCCTGGCCGTGTTGGTGACGGATCTCGATAACTTCAAATTGGTCAACGATCGGTTCGGCCACCCCTTCGGGGACGAGGTCCTCAGGGAGGTGGCCCGCCTGCTACGGGAGACGGTCCGCGAGACGGACCTCATATTCCGTTACGGCGGGGACGAGTTCGTGCTCCTCTTCCCCGAGACCGACGGCAAGGCCCGCGAGGTGTCCCGGCGGGTGAGGGAGGCGGTGGCGCGGTGGGCGGAGGGGAAGGGGCTCGGTCCCCTGGGATTTGGGATCAGCCTGGGCGTGGCCGTCTGGCGGCCGGACGATCCCCTGCCGCCCGAGGAGCTCCTCCGGCGGGCCGACCGCGACCTCTACCGCGCCAAGCGTCACGACTGAGGCCCGGCACGGTCCCGCGTCCTCCCCCTTCCCTCCGCGTCGGACGGGAGCTCGCGTAGGAGGACCCAATAGCGCCGACCGGGGCCCCGGTGACGATAGAGCTCGAACACCCTGCCATCCCCCGTCCGCACGCGGAAGTGGTCCCGGTGACGGCGGCGCCACCACGCCCGCTTGAAGTCCAATCTCCTCCAGGAGGATAGTATCTCGACCACCTCGAATCGCCTCCCGCGCCAGACGAAGCCCTTCGGCAGGCCGAACTCGGCCGTGTCCACCCTCACCTCCTCATCGATGAACCTCCCCTCCGACATACCCCGCCCATTGTAATCGGCGCCGGCAGGGGTAAAGTGGCCCTGAAATGGGCGTCATGGGGAACGCCTGGGGGAGGTTCATCGCGCGGCCGAACAGGTTCGCGGTGTGGGTGGAAGTGGACGGGACGCGGGAACTCGCCCATCTCCCCAACCCGGGACGCCTGCGTGAGATCCTGACGCCGGGGCGGATGATCCTCCTGCGAGGGGCGGCGTCGGGGAAGCGGAAGACGCGGTGGACCGCGATCGGGGCGGATCTATCGGGGATGCTCGTCTCGTTGGATTCCACCCTGCCCAACCGGTTCTTTCCCGAGGCCCTGGCGGCGGGGGCGATCCCCCCCTTCCGCGGCTGGGATATCGCGGCCGTGGAGCCGCGGCTCTGCGCCGGCCGCGCGGACTTCCTGCTGGCCCGCGGAGACGAGCGCCTCTTCGTGGAGGTGAAGTCGGTGACGCTGGTGAAGGAGGGGGTGGCCCTGTTCCCCGACGCCCCCACCGCGCGGGGCCGGCGCCACCTCCGCGAGCTCGCCGGGGCCGTACACGGGGGGAACCGCGCCGCGGTGCTCTTCGTCGTCCAGCGCCCGGATGCCCGCCGGTTCGGGCCAAACGCGGACACCGACCCCGCGTTCGCGGAGGCGTTCTGGGAGGCGCTGGAGCTGGGGGTGAGGGCCTATGCCCTGGTGTGTTCCTTCGACGGCGAACGGCTCCATCCCGTACGGTTCCTGGACTCGCCATCCCCGGTGTCACCATGAGCGGCCCCGGCCGCGCGGCGGGCCAACCGGAGGCCGGAGCCGTTAAAATGCGGGCTGCCGTGATCAGAACTGAGGGGCTCACGCGTAGGTTCGGGGATTTGGTGGCGGTGGAGGACCTCTCCTTCGCAGTGGGGCAGGGGGAAGTGGTGGCGCTGCTCGGCCCCAACGGAGCGGGGAAGACCACCACCGTACGGATGCTCGCCTGCCTCATCGCCCCCACCTCGGGGAGGGCCTGGGTGGCGGGGCGGGAGATCCGGGAGGCCCCGGACGAGATCCGGGCGATCGTGGGCATCCTCACCGAGACCCCGGGCCTTTACCGGCGGCTATCGGCGTGGCAGAACCTCCGTTTCTTCGCGGAGCTCTACGGCGTGCGGGACGCGGACGCCCGGATCGAGGAATACCTGCGCCTCTTCGGGCTGTGGGGGAGGAGGAGGGAGCCGGTGGCCACCCTCTCGAAGGGGATGCGCCAGAAGCTCGCCCTGGCGCGGGCCCTCCTCCACGAGCCCCAGGTGCTCCTCCTGGACGAGCCCACCGCGGGGCTCGATCCCGAGAGCGCCAGGTCCGTGCGGGAGTTCATCGCCGAGCTGCGGGGGGAGGGCCGGGCGATCCTCCTGTGTACCCACAACCTCCCCGAGGCGGAGCGCCTCTGTGACCGAATAGTCCTCCTGCGGACGAGGCTCATCGCCGCGGGCACGGCGGGGGAGTTGAAGCGCCGCCTCTTCGGGACCCGGGTGGTGGTCGAGCTCGCGAACCCCCGCCCCGGCCTCGAGGACGCGTTACGCCTCCCGGGGATCGGGCCGGCCGAGCTCGCGGGGGGGAAGCTGTACGTGGGTGTGGAGGATCCCCGGCGCGACAACCCCCGGCTCATCAAGCGGCTGGTGGAGCTGGGGGCGGAGATCGTGTCGGTGAGGGAAGAGGAAACGACCCTGGAGGATGTGTACCACGAGCTCATGGGGGGCGCGGATGCGCAGGATTAGGGCGGTCCTCCGACGGGAGTGGGCGGAGGCCATGCGGATCAAGATGGTGCTCTTCAGCGTGTGCTTCTTCCCCCTCTTCATGACCGGGTTCGCGGCGTACCTCGTGTGGCAGGGCAGAGCGCTCCCGCCGCAGGGCCAGGCGGTGCTCCTGAACACGGCCTTGATCTATTTCCTCGTCCTCCCGGTGGTGATCCCCCTCTCCATCGCCGCTTACTCCATCGTGGGGGAGAAGGAGCAGGGGACGCTGGAGCCCCTGCTCGCGACCCCGATCCGGGATTGGGAGCTTTTCCTCGGGAAGTCCATGGCCCCCGTGATCCCCGGGCTCATCCTCTCATGGGCCGCATTCGGGTTGTTCCTCCTCGCCTCCCGCCTGATCCTGGGGGAGATCCCCCGGGGGGTGCTTTCCCTGCCCTGGTTCCTCTCCATCTTCGCCTTGGCTCCGTTTCTGGCGCTGTTCGCGGTGTTCGTCACCATGATCGTCTCCTCCCGGACCAGCGACACCCGCGCCGCGTACCAGTTCTCGAGCCTCGCGGTGCTCCCGGCGCTCATCCCGTTGATCGTGTACTCGGCCCGCCTCACCGCGGTGAACCTCGCGTTCGTGGGGATCGAGGCGGGGATCCTCCTGCCCCTGAACGCGCTGGCCCTCTACATCGCGGTGCGGCTCTTCCGCCGCGAGGAGATCCTCACCCGATGGAGGTAAAATTCTTCCGTCGGAAACCCACCATCGCTACAATATCGGCGTCTGAGGAGGTGGCTTATGGCTTACGTGACGAAGAAGGAGCTCATCGAGAAGATAAAGCCGATCCTCGAGGACCTCGGAAGGGCGCTGGAGGAGTTGGAGACCGCGCTCGATGAGGCCAAGCTCAACCTCGAGAAGACGAACGACGCCATCGCGGAGGCGGAAGAGGACTGAGGGGAACCCGAACCCTGTGCGTTCACGGTTTCGAGGGGGGCTCCGCCCCCCTTTTCTCCATAAAAATTCCACAGATCTTCCCGACCTCTTCCACCGCGGGGGACTAGACTTCTCATCGCCGGGTGAGGGGAGAAAAGATCGAAGACCTGCCCCCGCCCCCTAGAAGAAAGCCCGCTTTCCCACCTCCGGGACGAGGGGCCCCTGC
>JAADIW010000149.1 GCA_013151115.1 Caldisericota bacterium | reverse complement strand
CCGAGGTCGGGTACCGGAGCCTGGACGGGGCCCTCCGGGCGCCGTGGGACCGGACCTCAGTCGGGGAACCGGATCCCGGCGAGCAAGCGTTGGGATATCGGGCGTTCTTTGAAGCGGTATGGGGGAAGCATCCCTGGTTCGCGGGCGCTTTCTTCTGGCGCTGGGAGCTGGAGCCCACGGCCGGGGGGCCGGGGGACACCGGGTATACGCCCCAAAACAAGCCCGCCGAGGGGGTCCTACGCCACTACTTCGACGGATGAGACGGGCCCGTAACGAAAAAGGGCCGGCCATCGCCGGCCCCGGTGGTGGGTGGTGCAGGACTTGAACCTGCGACCTCACGCACGTCAAGCGTGCGCTCTCCCAACTGAGCTAACCACCCACCGCGTCCACCCGTGAGGCGGCGCCCGGATTCGAACCGGGGAATAAGGGATTTGCAGTCCCTCGCCTTAACCGCTTGGCTACGCCGCCACCGAAACGATTTTATACCCCGTCCGCCCCGAAGGTCAATCGCACCTCAGACGACGCGGATCCCGGAGATGTAGACGCGCCGGACGGCGAGGTCGTGATCGAGGACCAGGAAATCGGCGCGACGGCCGGGCTCGAGGGTGCTCGGGGAGACCCCCACTGCCCGGGCCGGAACCACGGACGCCATGGCCAACGCGTCCCGCAGGGGGATCCCCGCCGAGACGGCGTTCCGCACCGCCCGTTCCAGGGTGACGGTGCCCCCGGCGAGCGTGCCGTCGCCCAGCCGGGCCACGCCCCCCCCGGACCTCCACCTCCAGCCCCCCGAGCCGATAACGGCCCTCGGTGAGGCCCCCGGCGGCGATGGCATCGCTCACGAGGGCCGTCCTCCCCGTCCCCGCGAGGCGCCAGGCGAGGCGCAGCACCGGATCGGCGACGTGGACACGGTCGGCGATGAGCTCCACCGTCACCCCGGGGGCCAGGAGACACGCGGCCGCCGCCCCCGGGGCGCGGTGGTGCAAGGGGGGCATGGCGTTGAATAGGTGCGTGGCCCGCCGGGCCCCCGCCGCGATCGCCGCCCACGCCTCCTCGTAGGTGGCATCGGTGTGACCGATGGAGACGGTCACCCCGAGCCCCGTCGCCCTCGCGATGAAATCCAGGGCCCCCGGGAGCTCCGGGGCCACGGTGACGGCGCGGAGGTTCCCACCGGAGGCATCCCAATACGTCCGAAACTCCTCCCAATTCGGGGCCCTGATGAAAGCCGGGTTCTGGGCGCCGGCCTTCCCCGGGTTGATGTAGGGTCCCTCCAGGTGGAGCCCCAGGATCCGCGCCCCCTGGGGGCATTCCCCCTGGGCCGCCATGGCCTCGGTCACCGCGCGGGAGATACGGAGGAGGTCCTCGTGGGGCGCGGCGACCGCGGTGGGGACGAACGCCGTGATCCCGTGGCGGGCGAGTATCCCCGCCAGGGAGAGGAGGGCCTCGGGGTCGCCGGCACCGACATCGACGCCCCCATAGCCGTGGATGTGGAGGTCCACCAGGCCCGGCGCGACGATGGCCCCTCCGAGGTCCTCGCCGCGCCGGTCGATCCCTTCGGCGACGCGGCGTATCCGTCCCCCCTCCACCTCCAGGGTGGCGGGACGGATCCTCGCCCAGGGCGTGTAGAGCTCTATCCCCGTCAGTATCAATTTCACTTCCCCTCCCGTCGCCCGTGGACGGGGGCGGCCGCCCTATAATCCGGGAGAACCCTCGGGGCATCCAGGGAGGACGGATGGGGATCAAAGAGCTCATCGCGCGGCGCGAAGGGGAGAACTACGAACTCCACCGCGGATACCTGAACCCCTTCTTCGTGCGGGTGTTGGAGATCATCGGGTACGACGTGGTCTACACGCGGGGAGAAGGGGCCTATCTCTACGACCGGGACGGGAACCGTTACCTCGATTTCCTGAGCGGCTACGGCGTGTTCAACCTGGGGCGAAACCATCCCGCGGTGAAGGCGGCGTTGATGGAGGTCCTGGAACTCGACCGCCCGAACCTGGTGCAGATGGATTGCCCCCTCCTCGCGGGGATCCTCGCTGAGAGGCTCGTACGGGTGGCACAACGGAGCTTTCCCGGGTTGGACGCGGTGTTCTTCACCAACTCCGGTACCGAGGCTGTGGAGGGGGCGCTGAAATTCGCCCGGGCCGTCACCGGGAAGCCCAGGTTCCTCCACCTGGAACATTCCTTCCATGGCCTCACCCTGGGGTCCCTCTCGGTGAACGGCGACGCCTACTTCCGGGAGGGGTTCGGCGAGCTCCTCCCCGCCACCGCCATCCCCATGAACGACCTCGACGCCCTGGAGCGCGAACTGAAACGGCGCGATGTGGCCTGTTTCATCGCCGAGCCCATCCAGGGGAAGGGAGTCTACGTCCCGGACGACGATTTCTTACCCGGAGCCCAGGCGCTGTGCCGAAAATACGAAGCCCTGTTCATCCTGGACGAGGTCCAAACGGGCTTCGGCCGCACGGGGAGGTTCTTCTGCGGGGAGCACTGGGGGCTTTCGCCGGACATCGTCACCGTGGCCAAGACCCTGAGCGGGGGATACGTGCCGGTGGGCGCGATCATCACCCGGAGGGAGATCCACCGGCGGGTCTTCCGGGGACTCGAGCGGGCGGTGGTCCACTCCAACACCTTCGGGATGAACGAGCTCGCCATGGCCGCCGGGATCGCGGCCCTGGAGGTGATCGAGGAGGAAGGGCTGGTGGAGCGGGCTGCGGAGCTCGGCGCGCGGTTCATGGAGGGACTGAAACGGCTCCAGGACAAACACGAGATGGTGGCCGATGTGCGGGGCAAGGGGCTGATGCTCGGGATCGAGTTCGGCCCGCCGCGGTCCCTGAAGCTCAAGGCCGGCTGGAAGAGCGTGGAATCGGTGAAGCGGGGGCTGTTCGCCCAGCTCATCGTCATGGGGCTCATGAGGGAATACCGCCTCCTTACCCAGGTCTCGGCCCACGGGGTGAACATCGTCAAGTTCCTGCCCCCGCTCGTGGTGCGGGAAGGCGATATCGATTACGCCCTGGAGGCGTTGGACGGGGTCCTCTCCGAGGCCCACCGCTTCCCCGGGGGGATCTGGGGGCTGGCTAAGGATCTGGTGAGGGGCGCCCTGGGGACCTGAGGCCCGCCCGGGTGACGCCGTGACCATCCCCGGGCGCGGGCCGTTCACCGCTGGCAGCGGGGGCAGAAATAGGTCCCCCGGCCCCCGAGCTCGATGCGCTCGATCGCGGTCCCACACCGGGGGCACGGCTCCCCCGCCCGTTGGTACACCCGCAGGAGCCCCTGGAATCCCCCGGGGTTCCCCGCGGGATCGCGGTAATCAGAGAAGGTCGTCCCCCGGTATGCGATGGCTTCCGTAAGCACCTCCCGGATGGCGACCCCGAGGCGCTCGACCTCATCCGGGGTCAGTGAGTTCGCCGGGCGTCGGGGATCGATACCGGCGGAGAAGAGGATCTCCGCGGCGTAGATGTTCCCGATCCCGGCGATGTTCTTCTGGTCGAGGAGCCAGGCCTTTATCGGCCTTTTGGACCTCCCCAGGGCGCCGGGTAGCCAGGAGAGGTCGCCCAGGGGCTCGGGGCCGAGCTCGAGGTCGAGCTCCGGGGAATACGCCACGGTGGCGAGGCGGCGTCGGTCCACGAACGAGAGCCAGCCCCCATCCACACGAAGGGCCAGACGCGCCCCATCGGCCGGGGCATCGCCCAGGAGGAGCTGCCCCGTCATCCTCAGGTGGAAGACGAGGAACCCCCGATCCAGGGCGAAGACGATGTATTTACCCCGTCGCCGCACTTCCCGAACCTCCCGCGGGAGCCTGAGCCCCGCTAAGGCCCTCCCCAATCTGGGATCCGTGATCTCAACCCCGGCGATGTGCTTTCCCTCCAGGGACTTGAGTCCCCTGACGATGGTCTCAACCTCGGGCAGCTCGGGCAGCGCGCACCTCCTCGTACACCTCCAGGGTCCTCTTGGCCGCGGCCTCGGTGGAGAGCTCCCGGGCCCGCCGCAACGCCCCTTCACGGAGCCTCTCGCGCAGGGTCCCGTTTTCCAACACCTCCAACATCGTCTCGGCGAAGCCCCGGGGATCCTCGGGGGCGAAGAGCCCGCTCACCCCGTGCTCCACCACCTCGGTGACCCCCATCTCCCCCAGACACACCACGGGAAGTCCCGCGGCCATGGCCTCGATCACCACCAAGCCCAACGTCTCCGTCTTCGACGCGAAGGCGAAGAGGTCGGCGCCGCGGTAGTAATCGATGAGCCTTTTGCCCCGTACGTACCCCGGGAGGAGGACGCGGTCCCGCAGGCCCAATCGGTCGCGTTCCTCCGCGATCCCCTGCAACAGGGGGCCCCCGCCGACCATGACGAGGAAGAGGTCATCCCGCCGTTTCGCCGCCTCGGCGAAGGCCGAGAGGAGGAAACGCAGGTTCTTCTCCGCAGCGATCCGGCCCACGTAGAGCGCCACCGCCGCCCCAGGTGGGAGCCGGAGCTCCGCCCGCAGATCGTGCTCTATGGGCCCCTCGTAGAGGCGCAGGTTCACCCCGAATGGGTAACGGTAGATGGGCACCCGTACCCCGTAGCGGCGGAGTTCCTCCTCCATGGCCCCCGACTCCACCGTCACCGCGTGGCAGCGGTTGCAAAAGGCGGCCACCAGGGCCTCCGTGAGCCTCCGGGGCGGGCGGAAGGGCGGCGGGAGGTAGTGGCGGTAGCTCACGTAGTGGGTGTGGTAGGTGTGCACGTGGGGGATGCGATAAACCCGGGCAGCCCACATGGCCAGTGTCCCGAGGGAAAATTCGGTATGGGAGTGAACGATCTCCAACCTCCGGAGGATCCGCCACGCCCGCGCCGGGAGTCCGAACGCGATGCGGTGTTGGCGTTCGAATGGAAACGGGACGGCCGGGAAACGGATGACGTTGGGCTTGTCCCGGTGGCGGACATGGACACGGGGACAGAAGACGTAGACCTCGTGTCCCAAGCGCTCGAGCTCCTCGGCCAAATTGTTCACCGTGGTGGCGACGCCGTTCACCTGGGGGACGTAGGTATCGCTGAAGAGCCCGATCCTCATCGCGCGAAGATCACCTCGCCGTCGAGGAACGTCATCTCCACCCTGATATCGCCCGGCCGGGCCGCCCGAGGATCGTCGGATAGCACCACCAGGTCCGCCCGCTTCCCCGGGGCGATCTCCCCCAGCTCGTCCTCGGCGAAGAGGGAGAAGGCCGCCCCCGCGGTGTAGGCACGAAGGGCCTCCTCCACCGGGATCCTCTGGGCTTCATATGGCGGGGAGACGGCCCCCGGGAGCCCGTACAGGGGACCCATGGGCATCCCGTCCGACCCGAAGGCGAGGGGGATCCCGTGTGCGAGTACCAGGGCGTGTGGATCGATGCAGGCATCGCGCTCCGGGCCGAGCCGTCGCTCGTAGAGCTTTCCCGGGCCGGACCAGTTGACGACGAAGTTCGGTTGCATGCTGGCCACGAGCTCGAGGTCCGCCATCTCCCGCAGGTGCTCCTCCGTGGGGAGCTCCAGGTGCTCGATGCGGTGGCGGCCGTGGCCGGAGACCCCCGCGAGCCGGGCCGCCCGCAGGACCTCCGCGATGGCGCGGTCACCGATGGCGTGTACCGCGAGCTGGAGCCCGGCGTGGGACACCTCCCTCCAGATCCGGGCGAGCTCCTCGGCCCCGAGGAGGATGGTCCCGGCGGTATCACCATCCCGGTAGGGGGAGGTGAGGGCGGCGGTGCGGGCCCCGATGGAGCCGTCGACGAACGCCTTCACCCCCACCACCCGTAGCAGCTCCCCCCCGGGGTCCCGTGCCGTCCCCAGGGCCGCCGCCGCTCCCGGGCGATCCTGGGGGATGTAGAGGAAGATCCGGGTCCTGAGCACCCCCTCCTCCAGGGCGTGGAGGTAAGCCCGCAGGTACTCGGGCTTTCCCGACATCTCCGCGACCGCGGTGACCCCCAGCTCGGCGGCGTGGCGGGAGGCGGCGGCGATGGCGTCCACCAACGTGGCCAGATCCGGGACAATCGTGTCGAGGAGCTCCCAGGCCGCGCCCTCACGGAGGTGTCCCCGCTTCCGGTCCACCAGCTCGTCGTCGGCGCGGGGACAACGCGCCAGGGCCGGCGTGTTGCAGACCACCAGGTGCCCGTCCACCCGGATGGCACAACAGGGCTGACGGGGGACGGCCCGGTCGAGATCGGCCCGCTCCAGGGGCCTCCGTTCGGGCCAGCGGGACTCGTCCCATCCCCGGGCCACCACCCAGTCCCCCCGGCGTTCGCGCGCCGCCGCCCGCAGTCGCTCCAGGGCCTCGTCCAGGCTCCCGACATCCGAGAGGTCCACGTAAAGGGTCCGTTCGAGCCCCACCCGCACGAAGTGGGTATGGGCGTCGATGAACCCCGGGAGGACCACCTGCCCGTTCAGGTCCAAGATCCGCGTATGGGGGCCGATGAACCCCTGCAGCTCGGAGGAGCCCCCCACCGCCTGGATCACGCCTCCGCGGACGGCCAGGGCATCCGCGCCGGGAGCGGTGGGGAACCGGGCCCCACGTATGACCAGATCCGCGAACATCGGTCCGATTATAGCTCCCGTGGATTCCCTTCCCTGCAGGGGAAACCCATACGTGCTAGGATTGGGGCGTGGAAACGAGGGTTCTCGAGCCGACGGCGGAGGGGCTGCGGGTGGCGGGCCAGATCGTGCGGGACGGGGGGCTCGTGGCCTTTCCCACCGAGACCGTCTACGGCCTCGGGGCCAATGCCCTCTCCGCCGAGGCGGTGGCCCGGATCTTCGAGGCCAAGGGACGCCCGCGGTTCGACCCCGTGATCGTCCACGTGGCCTCCCCCGCGGAAGCGGAGGCGCTGTGGTCCGAGGTCCCGCCCCGCGCACGGGCGCTCATGGAACGCTTCTGGCCCGGCCCCCTCACCATCGTCCTTCCCAAGCGCGACCTCGTCCCCGACATCGTCACCGCCGGGCTCCCCACGGTGGCGATCCGCATGCCGGACCACCCGATCGCGTTGGGCCTGATCCGTGCGGCGGAGCGTCCCATTGCCGCCCCATCCGCGAACCGCTTCGGCAAGGCCAGCCCCACCCATCACGAGCACGTGCTGGAGGAGCTCTCGGGCCGGATCGACGCGGTGCTCGCCGCCGGCCCCACCCCCGTGGGGATCGAGTCCACCGTGATTTCGCTGGTGGAGGAGCCGCCCCGGGTGCTGCGCCCCGGGGGCACGCCCCTGGAGCTCCTGCGGGAGGTATTGGGGGAGTTGAGGGCCGATCCCCCGCTGATCCGGGGGGGGCCGGCGCCCTCGCCCGGGACCATGCGGCGCCACTACATGCCCCGCACGCCCCTGTTCCTCCTGGAACCCGGGCTGCCGGAGGAGGGATGGGAAAGGCTGCCGCGGGAGCGGTGTGGCTACCTGGGGTTTACCACCACTAAGCGCGGATTTCGTTATGGAGAGGCCCTCTCGGAGCGGGGCAACCTGCGGGAGGCGGCGGCGCGGTTCTTCGCCGTGCTGCGTAAGCTCGACTCCCTCGACCTCTCGGCCATCGTGGCCGAACCCGTGCCGGAGGAGGGCCTCGGCGTGGCGATCATGGACCGCCTGAAGCGGGCATCCCAGGGCATCGCCCGCCTGAACGCTCACGCGGTGTGGATCAAGCGTCTCTGAAAGGGGGGAAAATGGGGAAGCTCGAGGGAAGGCGCGTGGCGGTACTCGTGGCCGATCTCTACCAGGAACTCGAGTTCTGGTATCCGTATCTCCGGCTCCTCGAGGAGGGGGCCGAGGTGGTAGCCGTGGGGCCGGAACGGAAGGTGTACAAGAGCAAGCTCGGCTACCCGGCCAGGGCCGCCATCGCCGCCGAGGAGGCGAGGGTGGAGGAGTTCGACGCCGTGGTGATCCCCGGCGGTTACGCCCCAGATTACCTCCGGCGCAAACGCGAATTGGTGGAGTTCGTGCGCGGGATGGCGGAGGCGGGGAAGGTGGTGGCCGCCATCTGCCACGGCGGGTGGATGCTGTGCTCGGCCCGGG
>JAADIW010000085.1 GCA_013151115.1 Caldisericota bacterium | reverse complement strand
GGGGCTCCATAACCGCGGTATTGATGAAATGGGCCGGGGTGGCCATCCCCTGGGCGGTGTTGGGCGGGCTGGCGGCCGGTGTCTTCGCCGGGGCGTTGAACGGCCTGATGGTGGCTTGGGTACGGATCCCCTCGTTCATCGCCACCCTGGCGATGATGGCCGTCGCCCGGGGGGGCACGCTTGTCCTCACCAATGGGCGCCCCGTGTCCGGGTTTATCAGGAGCTTCCGGGCTATCGCCGGCTACGCCGGCCCTCTGCCCCTGCTGTTCCTGATAACTTTCGGCGTCTACGTCCTTTGGCAGCTCTCCCTTTCACATACCCGCTTCGGCCGCTATGTTTACGCCGTCGGCGGGAACGAAACGGGGACCAGGTTCGTGGGGGTAAATGTCCGCCGTGTCAAGCTATTGGTCTTCGTGTTTTCGGGGCTATGTGCGGCCTTAGGGGGGATCATGTTGGATGCCCGCCTCAACGCGGCCTACCCCACCGCTGGCGAGGGTTACGAACTCGACGCCATCGCCGCTGCGGTGTTGGGCGGTGTTAGCCTGAGCGGAGGGGTGGGATCCCTTGTGGGCACTTTCTTCGGCGCGTTGGTAATGACGGTCTTGGGAAATATCCTCAATCTCCTAAAGGTGGGGGCGTTTTACCAATACATCGCTAAGGGGCTGATCCTGGCTGTGGCCGCAGTCTCCCTCTCCCGGGGCGTGAAGTTCGCCAAATGAAGGGGGAACGATGAAGAAGAAGGGGATCCTGAACGACCGCCTGAACCTGCTTCTCGCCAGATTGGGCCACGGGGATTGGATCGTGGTAGCCGACTGTGGACTGCCCATCCCGGATGGGGTATGGCGTATTGATCTAGCCCTAGTGCCGGGCATCCCCTCGTTCGCCGACGTGGTCCGGGCGGTAGCGGGGGAAATCGCTGTACAGAAGCTAATCGTGGCCACGGAAATGAGGGACCGCAACTCCCCCAACCTGAAACTCCTGCGCGAACTCTTCCCCTCCGCTGCGGTGGAGGAGGTGCCACATGCCGAGTTCAAGGAACTCACGAAGCGCGCTCGGGCCGTGATCAGGACGGGGGAAGCCACGCCCTACGCCAACGTCATCCTGGAATCCGGGGTGATCTTCTGATGACACACGAAGCACATGCCCGGCCTTGGGTGGAGATGCGCGGAATCCATAAATGGTTCGGGGGGGTTCACGCCCTGAAAGGAGTGGACTTCTCCGTGAGGCGAGGAGAGGTGGTCGGCCTGATCGGCGACAACGGGGCCGGGAAGTCCACCCTCATCAAAATCCTTTCCGGCGTTTTCCCACCGGATAAGGGGGAAATCCTGATCGAAGGTCACCGGGTGCGGTTCCGAAGCCCGAAGGATGCCAAACAGCACGGCATCGAGACCGTATACCAAGAGCTCGCTCTGGTGGACAACCTCGACGTCCCCGGGAACATCTTCCTGGGGCGGGAACCGGCCCTGGTCGGAGGGGGCTCCCTTCTCGCATTGTTGCACAAAGGGCGGATGGTACGGGAAGCGCGGGACTTGCTGGCGCGTCTCAAGGTGGACATCGGCGATCTAAACGCCCTCGCGGGGGAACTCTCCGGGGGCCAGCGGCAGACAGTGGCCATCGCGCGAGCTCTTTACACTGAACCGAAACTCCTCATCATGGACGAGCCCACCGCCGCGTTGGCGGTCCAAGAAGCGAAAAAGGTCCTGGATCTCGTGCGAAACCTCCGGGAAAGGAACATCGGCGTGGTCTTCATCAGCCACACCCTCCAGGAAGTGTTCGCGGTCGCGGACCGGATCGTGATCCTTCGCAAAGGGGAGAAGGTGGGGGATTTCCCCGTGGATGAACTGACCATCGACGAAGCGGTCAAGTTGATGGTGGGAGGAGAATGAGACGTTGACAGTTTACAAAAATTAGAATAGTTTTCCTTCGGGGTGAGACGATGTCCCGGGATCCCGTGGAACAGTTCGAGAAGTTCCTACGCCACCACGGTCGCAATGTGACCGAGACGCGCCGCAAGATCCTCCGCGCCGTACTGTCACGCAGGGGGCACTTCGACGCCACCGATATCTGGGAGAGCCTGCGGCGCGAACGTGTCTCCATCGCCACGGTATATCGGACGCTCGAACTCCTGGAGGAAGCGGGACTGGTGCGGAAAGTGCGTTTGGGCAAAGCCCATGCCCATTACGAGAACGTGCTCGCCCGCGAGGACCACGGGCACCTCGTCTGCCGATCCTGCGGACGGGTGATCGAGTTCGAGCTCGGGCGGATCCGGGCCTCCCTGGAGCGCGCGGCGGCCCGGGAGGCGTTCACGTTGGAGAAGGTACACGTCCAGGGAATCGGCCTCTGTCCGGAATGCTCCCGCGGGGCCTAGCCTCCGCCGAGCGGGGGCATGATCGCCACCACGTCGCCCTCCTTGACGGGGGCGTCCTCGTCGGCGACGCGGTTGTTGAGGCTCGTGATCATATACTCGGCGAACTGTCTCAGCTGGGGATAACGCTCGAGCACCGCCTCCACGACCTTCCGCAGCGTGGCCCCTTCGGGGACCTCGAGCTCGTCCTCGTTCACGCCGGCCAGGTTACCGAACGACGAGAAGAACTTCACCTTGATCCTCATGGCCGGAGTGGAGTTTAAAGGGATTTCGGGAGGGGACAATATGGAACGGGGAGGGGAGAGGGCGCTCGTGATCGGCGACTTGAACGTGGACGTGGTGGCACGGGCGCGGGGTTGGCCCCCGCCGGGGGAGGAGGTCGAGGCCGAGTGGGCGGAACTCCGGTGTGGCGGGGCCGGAGGGAACGTGGCGATGTGGCTCGCCTGGCTCGGGATCGAGGTCGTGCTCTTCGCCAGGATCGGGGGGGACCGATGGGGGGAATCGGCCGTAAGGGAGCTCGCCCGCGTCGGCGTCCGGACCGAATTCGTGCAGCGGGATCCCGACCGGGGGACGGGATTGGTCATATCCCTGGTCGATCCCGCCGGCGAGCGGGCGATGGTCGCGTACCCCGGCGCCAGCCTCGCGCTCACGGACGGACTGGACGACGCCATGGAGGGGGCGGCCTGGGTTCACATCTCGGGGTACGTGGCTCGGCGGCGGCCCGAAGTGGCCCGGCGTGCCCTCGACCGGGCACGTGGGTCGGGGATCCCGGTGAGTTTGGACCTGAACCCCCTGTTCACCGCGGGGGAGCTCCCGGGGCTCTCCCCGGGGGACCTCACCCTGGTCTTCGGGACCGAGCGTGAGCTTCCGCGGCCGGAGGCGGCCCACGAGACCTTCGTCAAACGGGGGCCGAACGGCTGTACCTGGCGGCGCGGGCGCCGGGCGGAGGACGTGCCCGGGTTCCCGGTGACGGTGCGGGACACCACCGGGTCGGGGGATGCCTTCGTGGCCGGGGTCATCGCGGCCCGACTTCGGGGGCACGGGCCGCGCCTTCAGGGACTGGTGGGAAACCTCTGTGGTGCCCTGCGCGCCGCGGGGCACCGTCCACCGGATGTGCCCCGGGGGGAGGTGGCGGCCCTGACGGGAACCGCGGGCCTCGCCCCCGAGGAACGGCTCGCCGTCCGCGCGCTCCTGGAGGGAGACGACGGATGAGGACAAAGACGTTGTTCCACACGGTGTTTGCAGCGGGACGCCCCGTTATCGGGGTGATACATCTGCCTCCGCTCCCGGGGAGCCCCCGTCACGCCGGCGGGGGGCTGGGGCCGGCGATCGACCGGGCCCTCGCGGATCTAGCGTCCCTGGAGGAGGGGGGTGTCGACGGGGCCATCGTGGAGAACTTTGGGGACCGCCCGTTCCCCAAGCGGGCGACGGTGACGACGGTGGCGGCGATGGCGGTGGTGGTGCGGGAGCTCGCCCGGAAAGCACGGATCCCGTTGGGTGTGAACGTGCTTCGCTCCGATGGGGAGGCGGCCCTCGCGATAGCGGCCGCGGCCGGGGCCCGGTTCATCCGCGTGAACGTGTTCAGCGGCGTCGCCTTCACAGACCAAGGGATCATCGAGGGCGACGCCTGGGCGGTCCTGAGGCTCCGGTCGGCCCTGGGGACGGACGTGGCCATCCTCGCCGACGTGCATGTCAAACACGCCCATCACCTGGGCACGTTGGCGGAGGCCGCGCGGGACGCGGCACGNNNNCGCCCTCATCGTCACCGGCCCGGGCACTGGCGAGGCGGCCTCCCCCGACGACGTGACCGTGGCGCGGGAGGCCTCGGAGCTCCCCGTCCTCGTGGGGAGTGGGCTCACGCCCGAGAACATCCACCGCTTTGCTGCTGCGGACGGGTTCATCGTGGGGACGTATCTCAAACGGGACGGCGTCACCGAGGGCCCCGTGGATCCCGCCCGGGTGAGGGCCATCCGCTCCGCCCTGGACCGCCTCCGGTGAACCGTGGGGGGCCGATCCCCGCACGGTAAGCGGCTGTGCTCCGGGCGGCGAAAACTTGCCAGACAGCCAGACAACTGGTTTAATTGACGCGAGCACCACGAATTCGGACGAGGGAGGGATATCATGCGGAAAAACCACGCCAAGCTCTTCACCCCCGGTCCCACCGAGGTGCGCCCCGAGATCCTCCAGGCCATGTGCACCCCCCAGATACACCACCGGGCTCCCGAATGCGCCGACCTCTACGCTGAACTCCAGCCCAAACTCAAGAAATTCCTCTACACGGAGCAGACGGTGTTCCTGTTCACCTCTTCCTCCACCGGGGCCATGGAGGCCGCGGTCCAGAACTGCGTCAAGAAGAAGGTCCTCAATCTCGTGAACGGGGCGTTCTCCAAGCGGTGGGCACAGATCACCCAGGCCTGCGGGATCCCGAACGAGGTCCTGGAAAACCCATGGGACGTGGCCTTCAAACCGGAGCAGGTGGACGAGAAGCTCCGGACCGGGGAGTTCGACGCGGTGACGCTGGTGTTCAACGAGACCTCCACCGGCCTCATGAACCCCCTGGAGGAGATCGCCGAAGTGGTGCGTCGGTATCCCGACGTGTTCCTCCTCGTGGACGCGGTATCGGCCATGGGCGGTGTGAAGATCGAGTTCGATCGCCTGGGCTTGGATGTCCTCCTCGCCGGGGTCCAGAAGGCCATCGCCCTCCCGCCGGGCCTCACCATCTGCGCCGTGTCGGACCGAGCCCTCAGACGGGCCGAGGAGATAAAGCCCAGGACCTATTACTTCTCGTTCCCGGTGATGCTCAAATATCACGCGAAGAACCAGCACCCGACCACCCCCTCCACCGCCCATATGTATGCCCTTAACGCTCAGCTCGATTACATCTTGGAGGAAGAGGGCCTCGAGCGGCGTTTCGCCCGCCACGAGGAGATGGCGAAGATGGTCCAAGCCTGGGCCGTGAAATACTTCGACGTCTACCCGGAGAAAGGGTATTGGTCGAAGACGTTGACCTGTGTGGTGAACACCCGGGGGATCTCGGTGAAGGGGCTGATCGACCGTCTCGTCTCCGATTACAACATGCGCATCGCCAACGGCTACGGGGACCTGAAGGAGAAGACGTTCCGCATCGCCCACATGGGGGATCTCACCCCCGCCGACGTGGCCGGCCTCCTCCACGCCATAAACGAGATCCTCGGACTCGGGGGACCCCGTGATGGGTGAGGGAAAGCGAGGGGACTGACCGCCCATTGCGCAACGCCCATCACCGCGAAAGAAGGAGGGGACATGAAGGTTCTCGTGTGTGATCCGCTGGATCCGAGGGCAGTGGAGAGGATCAGGGAGGCGGGCCTCGAGGTGGTGGAGAAGGTGGGGATGTCCCCCGAGGAGCTCGCCGCGGAACTGAAGAAGGGGTATGAGATCATCATCGTCCGCTCCGCCACCAAGGTGCGCCGTCCCGCCATCGAGGCGGCGGTGGGGCTCCGTCTCATCGTCCGCGCCGGGGTGGGTCTCGACAACATCGACGTGGACGCGGCGGTGGAGCGGGGGATCGAGGTGCGTAACACCCCCAAGGCGAGCTCCATCTCGGTGGCGGAGCTCACGCTGGCCCATATGCTGGCCCTCGCCCGCTCCCTCCCCCAGGCCACGCGTTCCATGCGCGAGGGGAGATGGGAGAAGAAAGCGTTCAAGGGGATCGAGCTCCACGGGAAGACCCTGGGCGTCATCGGCATCGGGCGGATCGGACGCGAGGTGGCCAAGCGCGCCCTCTGCTTCGGCATGCGGGTGATCGCCTACGACAAGTTCCTCACCGAATCCCCCCTCCCGGAGGTTCCCTTGGTCTCCATGGACGAGCTCCTCCGGGAGAGCGATTTCATCACCCTTCACATCCCCCCGGACCCCTCGGGACCGGTGATCGGCGAAGAGGAAATCGCGAAGATGAAGGACGGGGCGTACATCGTCAACTGCGCCCGGGGCGGCGTGGTGGACGAAGGGGCGCTGCTCGCGGCGTTGGACTCGGGGAAGCTCGCCGGGGCGGGCCTCGACGTGTTCTCGGAGGAACCCCCCAAGGACGAACGCCTCCTCAAGCATCCCAAGGTGACCCTCACCCCCCACATCGGGGCCCAGACGGTGGAGGCCCAGGCCCGGGTGGGGGAGGAGGTGGCCGAGATCGTGATCTCCTTCGCCAGGGGCGGGGGGTGACCGGTCGATGGACGATGGGTTCCGCGGCGTCGGGGCTCGCCCCTGGCGTCTCTCCGAAAGGGGGGCAGGATGGCGGTGATCTACCCTTTCCGGGGCATCCGATACAACCCGGAGGTCGTGGGGGACCTCTCCGCGGTGGTGACGCAGCCCTACGACCGCATCGGCCCCGAAGAGGAGGAGGAGTACAAGCGCAGATCCCCTTATAACATCGTGCGGGTGATCGGGGGGAAGGTTCCCCCGGATGACGACGCCGAGTACGAGCGTCGGGCCGAGACCTTCCGCAAGTGGCTCTCCGAAGGGATCCTGGTTCAGGATCCCGAGCCCGGTATCTACGCCTACTGGCAGCGATTCGAATGGGAGGGAAGGGAACACACGCGCAGGGGATTCGTGGCTCTGTTGGACCTCCGGGAAAGCGGGGTGAAGGCCCATGAACGGACCCTCAAGGGACCCAAGGAGGATCGGCTGAAGCTGCTGCGGGCCACCGAGGCCAACTTCGGCCACATCTTCCTCCTATACCGGGATCCATCGCTAAGGGCCTCGCAGGCCATCGCTGGGGCCGTGTCCGGCAGGGATCCGGAGATGCGGGCGGTGGACGATTTCGGGAACGAACATCTCCTATGGCGGATCACCGATCCCGGCGTGATCGAGACGGCGAGGGAGACGCTGCGGCCGCTGCAGGCCTATATCGCCGACGGACACCACCGGTTCGAGACCGCCCGCATCTTCATGGAGGAGTGCCTCCGCAAGGGATGGAAACCGGTGCCCCCCGAGACCTTTACCTCCCGGATGGTGACCCTGGTGAACACCGAGGAGCCGGGCCTCGTCATCAGGCCCATCCACCGCATCGTCCACTCGCTCCCGGATTTCGACCTCAAGCGTCTGCTCACGGCTTTGGAGAAGGATTTCTACGTGGAGCCCCTGGATTCCCTGGCCACGGCGAAGGAACGGCTCGCCGCGGGGCTGGGGACGGAGCACGTGTTCGTCCTCTACGCCGAAGGGAGGTTCTTCGCCGCCGCGCTGCACGACGAAAGGGCGATCGAGCGCCTCGTCCCCGGCGACAAGCCTCCGGAGTGGAAGCGGCTGGACGTCTCGATCCTCCACGCCGCGGTGTTCGAGCGATTGTTGGGGATCGACGCCGAGGCCCTGGCCAAGCAAACGCACGTGGATTACACCCCCTACGCCGATGCGGCGGTGCGGGCGGTGGACGAGGGGAAGGCCCAGATGGCCGTCCTCCTCAATCCCACGCGGGTGGAAGAGGTCCTGGCGGTGGCCGATCGGGGCGAGCGTATGCCCCAGAAATCCACTGATTTCTACCCCAAGCTCCTCACGGGGCTCGTGGCGATGCGGATGCGGATCGAAAAGGATAGTTGAGGACGAAAGGGGGGCGCCGCGCGGCGCCCCCATATCCTCACCCGCGTCCGGGGGACTCAGAGCCGGATCTCCACCTCCGCGCTGGCTCGGAGTTCCTCCAGAAACTCCTTCCAAACGGCATCCTTTTTCTCCTCGGTGACCGCGGCGAGGACCTTCCCGGCCACCTCATCGAGGGGGACGATCTTCCCCTCCTCGTCCTTGAAGGAGTCGAGGTTCCGCTCGTAATAAGCCTTGACCTCCTCCGCGCTCACCGAGACCTGGGCGGTCACCGCCTCCTTGAGGAGGTCGTACAACATCCGCTCCTCCAGGTCCCGCTGGATCTGGGCCTTAAACTCGTCCAGCGTTTGCCCACGTTGGGTGAGGAGGATCTCCGCGAGCTCGTCCTCGGTGAGATCGTTCTTCTCCAGGATCCCCTGGATCGTTTTGTCGAGCTCGGCCCGGAGCTCCTCCGGCGGCACGGTGAACCCCCGTTTCCGCGCCTCTTGAATGATGAGTCGCCAGCTGATCAAGCTTTCCAACACATCACGCTCGTAGGCCCGCAGGAAGGCCTTTCCCTCCTCGGTGGAGAGGAGCATCTGGGCGAACCGCGGGTACTGCCGGTAGAGGGAGAGGATCACCCCCGTGATGTTGGTCAACCGGTCGAGCTGGGGCTTGGTGATCTCCTCGCCGTTCACCACGGCCACGACCTGGGGCGCCTCCGATTGCGCTTGGGCGAAGGCCGCCAGGGGGAACAACAGAAAGAGGACCGCAAGGAATCTCTTCACGCAACTCACCTCTTCACATCGGTTTCGCCATTCTCCCCCCTCGGACACCACAAATCAACGGCCCTTCCGGACCAGGGAACACACCTCACGGTACAGCGCCGAAACGGCGGATCAGTCGCTGAAGAGCTCCTCCATCCCCAGCGAGGCCTTCACGGCCCTCACCGCGGCGGCGGCGTCCACCAGCCCCGCCCCGCTCGCCTCGTCCTTCCCGGGCGCCCCCAGGTCCCCGGCGCTCTCCTGGAGGAAGCCCAGGAGCTCCGCCGGGGAGAGGTCGGGGCGGATGGAGAGGAGCAGCGCGGCGACGCCCGCCACATGGGGCGCGGCGAAGGAGGTCCCGGAGGCGGTCCGGGGAAGCCCGCCCGGCCCCTGTGAGACGACGCCGACCCCAGGGCCGACCAGGGCGACCTCGGGGCCACGGTTGGAGAAGGCGGCAACGCGTCCCCCCTCATCCACGGCTCCCACCGCCACCACCTCGGGCCAACGGCCGAAATATCCCACCCGGGACCCGGTGTTCCCCGCGATCCCGACCACCAGGACCCCCGCCTCCACCGCTCGCTTGAGCGCCCGGCGCACCCCCGCCGGCGGTATCACGCGCGAATAGATCGAGAGGTTTATGATCCGGGCCCCGTTCCGCACCGCGTAATCGATCGCCCGGATCAGCTTCCCCCAATCGTCGGTGTAGAAGAGCCCCCGGGAGTCGAGGAACCTGAGGTCCATGATCCGGATCCCCGGGGCCACTCCCCCCGTCTCGAACAGGGGGTTGTAGGTGGCCGCGATCAGGCTCGCGACGAAGGTGCCGTGCCAATAAATCGGCGTGCCGCTCAGGGAGCTCGGATCCTCGTCCCGGAAGTCCCACCCGTGGACGTCGTCCACGTACCCGTTCCCATCGTCGTCGACCCCGTTCCCCGGGATCTCGCCGGGGTTCCTCCACATGACGGCGGCGAGTTCCGGGACGGTGTGGTCGATGCCGGAATCGATGACGGCCACCACCACCTCGGCCGACCCGCTGGTCACATGCCACGCCGCCGGGGCGTTGATCGCGGCCAGTCCCCATTGGACCGCGTCCCTGGCGGGAAGGAAAGCACCGCCGGCCCCGTGGGGAACACCCCCCTCCGGGGGATTCGGCACGGTGTGCCACGAGGTGCCGAGGAGGATGAGGGAAGCGAGGATAACCCACCCACAGATCACCACGAACTTATGCAACCGCTTTGACATCCTTCGGCAGTCCAGCCGCCCTAAATCTCCTCCGAGATATGAGGGCCTGCGACTTTGCGCCCCCGCCTCTCGACGGGTTTGCCTTTATCGGGGATGCCGAAAGACCGATGCCAGCCTTCCAGCAACCCGACCGCGCTTCACCTCCTCGTCGGGTTACTCGGGGAGCCCACCGCTTCGGGACTCCCATAACCCATTATACCTCGAAAAAGGTCTTTCACCCACAAGAAAGCTCACACGGGTTGGATCGGGGCAGGCCAACCGGCCACACCCCGTCGCGGGGCGGGCCTTGGCCGCCCCCCTCCCCGCGGGTAAAAACATCGCGCCATGCGGCGCACGGGGACGGCGGACCTCCCCCTCCACTGGGGGCAGGCCCCGCGTTGGCTCTTCCGGAGGATGGTGGCGCTGTCGGAGGCCATCCTCTGGGCGTTGGCCGACTCCTTCGGCACCAGGGGGGTCTTGGAGCGACTCGCCGATCCCTATTGGTTCCAGGCCCTGGGGTGCCTGCTGGGGTTCGACTGGCACTCCAGCGGGCTCACCACCACCACCTGCGGGGCGCTGAAGGAGGCGTTGCGGGCGGCCGGGCATGAGCTCGGGCTCTT
>JAADIW010000146.1:6571-7761 GCA_013151115.1 Caldisericota bacterium | reverse complement strand
CTTCCGCGTCATAACATCTCACCTAAAACCAGTTTAATTTTTTGATCCGTTTCTGGCCAACAATCGACAGCAAAGGCGGCGCGCAGCGGGTAATGCCTCATTTAGTGTGTCCGTCGACATGGTGGCTTCGCGCCTGTATTTCGCGAACTTCTTGAGCCGCCATCTGTAGCGTAGTCCAGTTCTTTTCCTACAACACCACCAAGCATAAGACTTTTCCACCGCCTCGGGGCCACAGTAGATCTCCACCACCTTCACCCTCCGTTTCACTTCCTTCATAAGCCGCTCCAATTGGTGCGTGGGGTAAATGTAGGAATGGATTTCCTTGGGGTGGTCGAGGAACCCCAACAGGGCGTAGCTTTTCTCCGCCCATCCGGCCACGATCTTGGGATACTTTTGCGCCCAGGCGCGCTCGAACGCCTCGAGGGCTTCATGGGCCTCTTTAAGTGTGTCCACCCCGTAGATTCGTTTCAGATCCTGAGTCATCGCTTCCCGGTCCACCCGCCTCACCTTCGCCAACGCTTCCCTCACCGTATGGGCCACACAAAGCTGGCCACTTGTATTGAGGAAATACCTCCCGGACCGTCTCCTCGATCCCGGGGAGATCGTCGCTGATGAACACTTTCACCACCCGCACCCCACGCTCCCAAAGCTCCCGCATGATCCCTTTCCAGTTATGGGCTGACTCCCTTTCGACCCCGAAAAACCAGAACCCAACACCTCCCGGCGTCCATCCGGCTTCACCCCCAACGCTACATAGACCGGTTCCACGGCGGCTTTGCCTCGGCGCACCGAAGGGAGGTGCATTTCAGATAAATGGCGTGGTATTCGCCCTCCAGCGGGCGTTCCTTCCACGCCTTGACCTCCTCCGCTGCCACCTGGGTGAGGCGGGAGATGCTCTTGTGGGGAGTAGAGCGCCCCGTAAACGGCCTTGATGAACCACGCAATGGCCCGGGTGCTCGCCCCCGAGGTGTAAAGCAAAAAACACTGCTTCCGCGAGGTCCAGGGAGGCTCGCCGGCGGTAGGGAAGGAGGTTGGGATGGAGGTCCCCTTCCCGCACCCGGGGGACTTTTAGGTCCTCGATGGGGCCGAAGAGGATGGGGAGGTCGCGGGTGTAGTAACCGTTCCCTTTGGTGGTGGGATGTTCCTCGAGGTAGAGCTTGCGCTCCTCCAGCATGAGTCGCTCCAAGAGG
>JAADIW010000146.1:0-6550 GCA_013151115.1 Caldisericota bacterium | reverse complement strand
TTTCCCGCGGGTCTTTTCCCGAACGGTGGCCTTCCCTCCTTTCTGTCCTTGTTTTTTTCTTGGAAGGCTACCATGCCTCTAGCCCGTACACACTCCGCGGAACATTACCCCGGGTAGGGAGCGTTCGAGTAGTTTTGGAGTTGGTTTAGAATTTAAAATTGTTAACATGGCTAGGTGAAGGGGATGGAGTCGATTCGTGCTTGGAAAGGCGTTCACTTGTAAACCGTGTAGCTCTCTGGTTTCCCGGAGAAAGCCGGAGAAAGGAGGTAGGCGTGCGGATAGGCAATTCCTTCGCGGTGGCTTTCGCTGCCACAACGTTGATTCTAGGAGCGGGCTCGATTTTTGGGGCCCCACTGCCTCAGGATTTGGAGCCCATCACGGCAGCCAATGTGGACCGGCTGACCGTGCTTGTCCGGTGGGGCAAGGGCATGGCCAAAGGGGCTGAGTGGAGCCCGGATGGACGCTATCTGGCCGTCCCCGCCGGCCTCGGCGTCTACCTCCACGACGCCCGTACCCTGGAGGAAGTACGATACATCCCGGTGGCCACAAGGGAGGACTACATCCATATGCGTTCCTCGATCGAATTCGAGTTTGGACCCGTGGAATTGCGGGGTGACGCTTTTTTCTACGACGCCATGGTGGGACACATCGCCTTTTCCCCTGATGGTCGTTTCCTGGCCGTGGGTTTCGCCGGGGAATCCGTATTCACCAAAGGCGGGCTTCCCGTGGCGAGGGTACTGGACACCGCCACGTGGCAGGTGATCGTGGAAGTGGGGAGCCTTTCCGGCTCTCCCTCCGGTCTCGCGTTCTCCCCGGATGGCCGCTACTTGGCCGTAAGCGAGTGGGACCGGATTTCCGTCTGGGATGTACGGGCTCTGGGTGAGGGCGAAGTCACCCAGTACGCCACCTATGTCACCGGTGGCATGGGTTGGGGGGGAGTGGAGGGCTTAGTATTTTCGCCGGATTCGCGATGGCTAGCCGGAGTGAGAGACGGGGAGGGCTACGTATGGGAAGTAAAACCCGGAACGAGATGGCCGGATTTGCTGATGGTTCCTGAGGCCGGAAGTTGGTACATGCCGGCTAGCGCGGTGGCCTTCTCGCCCGATAGCAAGGAGGTCGTCTTCGCCGGTGACGAAGGCATAGTGAGGGGGTACCGACTGGACACCGGGCGGCCTTTGGATCCCCAGGAAGTGGGGGGTTGGTGCGAAGCCTTGGCCTTTTTGCCAAACGGCCGGCTGTTGTACGGGAGGTTGACGGGAGAGGTGGTGGTGTGGGACCTGCGCGCCGGGAGGAAAGTAGCCACTTGGAAGGGCGATCCTTCCCAACGGGCGGTGGAGCGCCTCCGCCTGTCCCCAGACGGCCGGCGGGCGTTGGTCCAGCGGGCTGGGTCCCTGCTGGAGGTTTTCGACACCGCCACGGGACGGCTTCTCGGGGTGGTCTCAGGGTATCACGGGGATGGGGTAGCTTTGGCGGCGGGATATGCGCCGGATGCCTCGCTGCTGGCCTTCTCCGAAGAGGACACGGTTGTGCTGGTGGACGCCTCCACCGGTGAAGAGGTGGGCTTGCTACGGGGCGGCGGCTACAACATCTATGACCTGGCGCTCTCGCCCGACGGGCGGTTGGCGGCCGTGAGCTACGAAGACGAGTCCCTCTGGCTGTGGGATGTCAAGAGGGGCAAGGTGCGCTTCCGCTTGAAAAGGGGTACGGAGGACTACCCGATCAATCTGTCGGCCCTGGCCTTCTCCCCCGATGGCCGCTATCTGGCCTCGGTTGAGTTCACACAACGGGTGCTCACGCTGTGGGACACACGGAACGGACGGAGAGTGCGGGTGTGGCGTGATGTGCCTTCAGATCCCGACGCCATTGCCTTCTCTCCGGACGGACGGCTGTTGGCCGTAAATGGCCACTTCGACAACCGGGTCCGCCTCTGGGACATGCGAACGGGGCGAGTGCTACATGATATCGACCTGAGTTTCGGGGAGTTCAACCTGAATCCCTCCGAGCTGCTGTTCTCGCCCGACGGCCGTTACCTGGCCGTGATCGGAGAGGGCAGGCCCCGGATGGCCCTGTTCGACGTGGAGACGGGGGACCTGGTTTGGCAAAGCGAGTTTTACGGGGATATACTGGCCTTCTCCCCCGATGGGAGTCTGGTGGTCGGGGGTACAGCGGTGTTCGACGTGGAGACGGGTGAGATGTTGCGCGCTCTGGCCTATACGACCATGGAGGACGTTGGAGCCGCCCAGTTCTACTTCTCGCCTGATGGTACTAAGCTATACATGATAGATTCCTCAGGCCTGGTATGGGTGTGGGGGGTGCCGCCTGAATCTTGAAGCCCGGCGCCCTCGCGCTGGGTCAAAGGGCCGGACTGGTGAGAGGTGGATAACCCCCGGCCTGGGTCGCGGGTGAGGGCGGGCTCACCGTCCAGGCCGGGGAGAGCTTGCTGTCAAAGCGAGGGACCACCAATTCTGGATCAGAGTAGAGTCCCAGATGGTGATGTAAATCCAGGGACCGCGAGCTGGCCTTGGGGGATTAAACCGAGATGCACGGGGGTTGACCAAGCGGCCACCGGTAGGTTCCTTATCGGGGCCAATCCAAAAAGAAAGGAAGGACGACCACCGGTGACCGACCTAAGGATGGCGCTGTTGGAACTTCTGAGTAAGTACAAGGACGACGTGCAGCTGGACGCTTTGCGGGAGGGGGTAGAGCTCCTGACCCAAGCGCTGATGGAGCCCGAGGTGAGCGAAGAGATCGGGACCGAGCGTTACCAGCGCACCGACGCCCGCAAGACCCACCGGAACGGGTACCGCAAGCGCCGCTGGGACACGCGGGTGGGGACGGTCCAGCTCAAGACCCCCAAGCTGCGCAAGGCAGCTACTTCCCCAGCCTGCTTGAGCCCAGGCGGCGGGCGGAGCGGGCCCTGCTTTCGGCGGTGCAGGAGACCCATGTGCAGGGGGGTGAGCATCCGCAAGGTGGATGAGCTTGTGAAGAGCTTGGGGCTTGAGGGGGCTCAAAGAACGAGGTATCCCGGATCTGCGAGGAGCTGGACGAGGTGGTGGAGCGATTCCGCAACCGCCCCCTCACCTCGGAGTACCCCTAGGCAATGGCTGGACGCTGGAATTCCTGCGTAGCCTGGTGGCGCGGGGGCTTAAAGGGGTGAGGTTGGTGATCTCGAACGCGCATGGGGGGCTGAAGCGTGCCCTGGCCGAGGTGCTGGCCGGGGCGAGTTAGCAGCGGTGCCGGGTACACTTCACGCGGGGTCTGCTCTCGCGGGTGCCCAAGCACGCCCAGGTCGAGGTGACGGCGTGGGTGCGGACGATCTTCGCCCAACCCGACCAAGAAGGGAACATTTTTACACCACTTGACGGGACGTGATCCACACATCACTCGTTCCGAGCCCACCTATGAGGGAGGGAAACCCTTCCATTTCCGTCGCTATTCTCCCAGCTAAGCGTGATTAACCGGGGCTTCGGCCCCGGTGAGAATTGAAACAGGAAGCTGTATTCCTTTTACATCGCCCGGTTGGCAAGTTGCACTGGGCCCTTGGGTCTGGTGAGAATTAAAATGAGATGATGAAGATCGCCATCGATGGCCCCGCCGCCGCCGGGAAAACGACCCTGGCCAAGCGGCTCGCGGAGGAACTCGGGTTCCTGTTCGTTCCCACGGGCGCCATGTATCGGGCGGTGGCGTGGGCCGTGGCGCACGGGATCGACTGGAAGCGAGCGAAGCTGGAGGTGAAGGACGGGGGGAGGATCCTCCTCGACGGCCGCGACATCACCGACGAACTCACGAGCCCGGAGATCGACGAGCTCTCATCGCGGGTGGCGGTTGACTCCGAGGTGAGGCGGCATCTGGTGGCGTTACAGCGGGAGATCGCACGGGGCCGGGATGTAGTGATGGAGGGGCGGGATATCGGGACGGTGGTCCTCCCCGACGCCGAGCTCAAGATCTTCCTGTGGGCTACGCCTGAGGAGCGAGCCCGCCGCAGGCTACGCGAACGGGGCGGGGACTTCGCGGAGATCCTGGCGGCGATCAAGCGCCGGGACGAGCGGGACTCCACCCGCAGGGATTCCCCCCTGCGCCCGGCGGAGGACGCGGTGGTCATCGACACCACCGACAAGACCCCGGACGAGGTCCTGCGCATGGTCCTCGCCCTGGTGGAGGAACGCCGTGGGAAAGCTCGCCGATAAGCTCCGTGACGCTATCTACGCCTTCCTGGTGGTGCTGGTCTCGCCCGTGATCTACGGGCTCTTCCGCATGCGCGTCAGGGGCCGGGCGAACCTGCGGGGCGGGGGGATCCTGGTGGCACGACATCGCTCTTACTGGGACATACCCGTGGTGTGTGTCGCGTGTGGGCCGTACCCACGGGTCCATTTCATCGCCCGGCGGGGGCTCGCGCGCAACCCCGTCTTCGCCCCCTTCGTCCTCGGGTTCGCCACGGTGATCGACCGGGATCGCTTCGGCCCCGACGATTTCAAGAAGATGCTCCGGGCGGCGCGGCGCTACAAGCTCCTCGGGATCTTCCCCGAGGGCACGACCCGCCCCGGCGCGGAACCGAAGACCGGGGCGGTGCGGCTGGCGGAGATGTTCAAGAAACCCTTGATCCCGGTGAACATCGTGCCTGCGGGCCCCTACCCGCCGCGGAAGTTCCCGCCGCGCTTCCCCCGGATCACCGTCCACATCGGGGAGCCGTTCCCGGTGGACGACCTGGCCGAGGGGCTCCCCCCGGGGCTCAGCCGGCCCGAACGCTACCGCCTCATGGCCGAACGCCTGATGGAGTTGATCGACCGCGTCGGCGCCCGAGCCCCACGGGATGGCGTCGCCCCCGATGGGTAAACTCTCGCCGATGGAGTTCCTCGTGTCGGCCTTCGAGTTGCTCGCCGCGGGCCCGATATGCGACACGTGCCTGGGACGGAGGTTCGCCAAGCTCGGGAAAGGCCTGACGAACCCCGAACGGGGCCGGGCCATTCGGGTCATCTGGGCGATGTACGGAGGTGGGGAACCCATCGAGCCCGGGCGCTGTTGGGTATGCGACGGGGCCCTCTCCCGGGCGGAAGAACACGCGCGGAGGGCCCTTGAACTCGTGCGCGGGTATGAGTTTGAGACCTTCCTCTTCGGGGTCCACCTCTCCCCCTATCACGAGGCCGTGGAGGACTTCCTAAAGAAGAGGTTCCCATCGCCGTGGGCGGAGCCGTTGCAGCGGGACATCAACCGGGCCCTGGGGCAGGCGTTCGAGCGGGCGCTCTCGGCCGAGGGGCGCACGGCCAGGGTGGACTTCCGCCATCCCCACGTGCGGTTCACGGTGGACCTGTGGCGGGGGGGGATAGATGTCTACATCGCGCCGGCCTATTTCTACGGACGCTACCGGAAGCTGGTGCGGGGGATCCCCCAGACCCACTGGCCCTGCCGGGAGTGCCGCGGGAAGGGCTGCCCCCGCTGTAACTACACGGGGAAGATGTATCCGACCTCGGTGGAGGAACTGATCCTCTCCGCCTTCCTCGAGGCCTGCGAGGGCGAGGGAGGTCACCTCCACGGGGCCGGGCGGGAGGACGTGGACGCACGGATGCTCGGGCGGGGACGCCCGTTCGTGGTGGAGGTGGAGCGGCCCCGACGCCGCACCGTCGACCTCGCGGCC
Organism: Caldisericota bacterium; assembly: GCA_013151115.1. GTDB lineage: Bacteria > Bipolaricaulota > Bipolaricaulia > Bipolaricaulales > Bipolaricaulaceae > UBA3571. The sequence goes on along the minus strand of JAADIW010000146.1, from coordinate 918 downwards.
ATCGCGGCCCGCATCAACCGGGAGGCCGCGGGAAGGGTGGAGGTCCTGGATCTGCGGCCCGCGCCCCCGGACTTGGTGAGGAAGGTGAAAGACCTCAAAGCCAAGAAACGCTATCGCGCCCGGATCTCCCTCGCTGCCCCCGTGGAAGAGGGGGCCTTTCGGGAAGCCCTCGGGGAGTTGGTGGGGGAGATCCACCAGCGGACCCCCACCCGGGTGCGCCACCGCCGGGCGGATCTCGTGCGGGTGCGGCGCGTGTACGAGGCGTCGGGGGAGCTGGTCTCGCCCACCGAGGCCGAGGTTGAGATCCTCTGCGATGGGGGCCTTTACGTGAAGGAACTCGTCTCCGGGGACGAGGGGGGCACCCGCCCGAGCCTGACGGAGCTCCTCGGGGTCGAGGCCCGGGTCACCGAACTCGATGTCCTCGATGTCCTGGACGACCTTTGACCCCCATGTTCGACCTTGTGATCGCGGATGTACGGGTGGTGGATGGCAGCGGGGGACCGTGGTTCCACGGCTGGATCGGGATCCGGGGCGGCCGGATCGCGCGGGTGGGCCACGGATCTCCCCCCCGGGCCGCCCGTACCTTGGACGGCAAGGGCCTCGTGGCCTGCCCCGGGTTCATCGACATCCACGGGCACTCGGACCTTACGCTCCTGGTGAACCCCACCGCCGACAGCAAGGTCCTCCAGGGGGTCACCACGGAGGTCATCGGGAACTGCGGTTACTCCCCCGCGCCGGCCACCGAGGCCTCCCTTCCGGAGCTGCGGGCCGCCGCCGGCCGTCTGGGGGACGAGGTCGATTGGGGCTGGAGGAGCTTCGGTGACTACCTGGAGCGGCTCCCCGGGACATCCCTGAACGTGGTCCCCCTGGTGGGGCACGGGGCGGTGCGGCTGGCGGTATTGGGCGCGGACGACCGCG
>JAADIW010000139.1 GCA_013151115.1 Caldisericota bacterium | reverse complement strand
CAGGGGGGAGGCGGTCGGGGCTTTGGTGATCTCCTCCGACCGCGGCCTCTGCGGGCGCTACAACATCGAAGTGAACCAGGCCTCCCGGCGGTTCGCGGAGGAACACCCCGGGGCGGCGTTCTTCGCGGTGGGGGAGAAGGCGGTCCGGTTCCTCCGCCGCCGCGGGTTCGATATCGCCCGCGAGTACGTGCGCGCCTATGAGCGCCCGGATCCGGCCTTCGCCGGGCGCCTCCTCGACGACCTATTGGAGCGTTTCCCGGAGCGGCTGCGGGAGGTGTACGTGATCTATACCCGCTTCCTGGGGGAGCTGGTGCAACGGGTGCGGGTGGAGCGGCTCCTCCCCATCGAGGTGGAGGAGGTCCCCGCCCGGGAGCTCATCGTGGAGCCGGCGCTCCCGCGGGTGCTCGACCGCGCGGCCCGGCTGTACCTCCTGGGGGAGATCTACCGGATCCTGGCCGAGGCCAAGGCCTCGGAACACGCCATGCGCCGCCAGGCCATGAAGGCCGCCACCGACAACGCCGATGAGCTCCTGGAGAAGCTCACCCTCCTCTACAACAAGGCCCGCCAGCAGGGGATCACCCGGGAGATCCTGGATATCATGGGGGGAGCGGAGGCATTGCGGGAGGAGGAGTAGGATGCCCAAGCGCGAGTACGTGGCCGAGGGACATATCACCGCCATCAGGGGCCCGGTGGTGGACGTGCGGTTCCAGCGGGGCCACCTCCCCGCCCTGAGGAACGCCCTGATCGTGGAGCGGGAGGATAAGGACCTCGTGTTGGAGGTGGCCCAGCACATCGGGGACGAGGAGGTCCGCACCATCGCCATGGACACCACCGACGGCCTCGCCCGCGGCACCCCGGTGTACGACACCGGCGGTCCCATCACCGTCCCCGTGGGGCCCGGTACCCTGGGGCGGGTGTTCGACCTGGTGGGGAACCCCATCGACGAGGGCCCACCCGTCGAGGCCGAGAAGCGTTACCCCATCCATCGCGAGCCCCCCAGACTGGACGAGCTCTCGGTGGAGGACGAGATCCTGGAGACGGGGATCAAGGTGATCGATCTCATGGCCCCCATCCCCAAGGGGGGAAAGGTGGGCCTCTTCGGCGGGGCCGGGGTGGGGAAGACGGTCCTCATCATGGAGCTCATCCGGGCCATCGCCTACGAGCACAAAGGGTATTCGGTCTTCGCCGGGGTGGGGGAGCGCTCGCGCGAGGGGAACGAGCTCTATTTGGAGATGAAGCGGGCCGGGGTCCTCCCCAACACCGTCCTCGTCTACGGCCAGATGAACGAGCCCCCGGGGGCCCGGTTCCGCGTGGGGCTTTCCGGGGTCACCATGGCGGAGTACTTCCGGGACGAGGAGGGGAAGGACGTCCTCCTCTTCATCGACAACATCTTCCGCTTCGCCCAGGCGGGGTCCGAGGTCTCGGCGCTTTTGGGGCGGATGCCTTCGGAGGTGGGCTACCAGCCCACGTTGGCCTCGGAGATGGCGGAGCTCCAGGAGCGGATCACCTCCACCCGCCGGGGCTCCATCACCTCGGTCCAGGCCATCTACGTCCCCGCCGACGACTTCACCGACCCCGCGCCGGCCACGGTGTTCGCGCACCTGGACGCCACCATCACCCTGACCCGGGAGCTGGCGGAGAAGGGCATCTACCCCGCGGTGGACCCCCTGCAGTCCGACTCCCGCCTCATGGATCCCCGGGTCATCTCGCCCGAGCACTACGAGGTGGCCCAGCGGGTGCGGGCGGTCCTCCAGAGGTTCGTGGACCTCCAGGACATCATCGCCATCATGGGGATGGAGGAGCTCTCGGAGGAGGACCGCACCACGGTGATGCGGGCGCGGAAGATCCAGCGGTTCTTCGCCCAGCCCTTCCACGTGGCCGAACACTTCACCGGGCGGAAGGGGGTCTACGTCCGCCTCGAGGACACCATCAAGGGGTTCAGGATGATCGTGGACGGGGAGCTGGACGACGTCCCCGAACAGGCCTTCTACATGGTGGGCACCATCGAGGAGGTCCTCGAGGCCGCCAAGGCCCTGGCCTGAGGCCCGGGTCATCGCGCGTGTAAGCGCGCGGCCAGGCGCTCCCACGCGAAGACCACGGTGCCGGTCACGGCGATCAGGAGCGTGGCCATGGCCGAGGCCGCGCCGAAGTGCCTCCCCCCGATGAGCCGGTAGATGGCGAGGGGGATGGTGGTGAGCCCCGGACGCGACAGCATCGCCACCGCGGTCATCTCCCCCAGCGAGAGGGCGAACGCGAACGCCCACGCCGCCAGGAACCCCCGCGCGAGCAGGGGCAGCTCCACGGTGAGGAAGGCCAGGGGGCCGCTCGCTCCCAGCGTCCGGGCCGCCTCCGCGAGCGCGGGATCGAGGGCGTCCCACATCGGTTTCACCAGGCGCACCACGAACGGGTAGGTGAGGAGGACGTGGGCGAGGACGATCCCCCACGGGGTCCCCGCGAGGAGCGAAAACGGGGGACGCCGGAAGGAGAGAAGCAAGGCGAGCCCCAGGATGACCGAGGAGACCGCCAGCGGTGCGAGGAGCGCCGCCTCGAGGACCCCGCGCAAGGGGAGGGCCCGCAGTCGCCGCAGGCACCAGGAGACGGCGGTCCCCAGGAGGAGGGCCCCAGCGGAGGACGCCGCCGCGACGAGCAGGCCCGTGCCCATCGCCGCGAGGGGGGAGGCCCCGATGAACGGGCTGTGGGCGGGGGAGAGGACGAAGCGGTACCACCGCAGGGTCGGGCCGCCCCGCAGGAAGGAATCGGCCACCACGGCGCCGATGGGGCCCAGGAAGAGGACCGCCGCCGCGAGGAGGTAGGGCGCCCAGAGGAGGTGCGCCGGACGGGAGAAGAGCCGGCGGCGGGGAAGCCCCCTGCCGGACATCGCCCGCCCCGCGAACAGGCCGCCCCCCCGGATATAGAGATAGGCGAAGGAGAGGGAAAGGAGGAGCTCCAGCAGGGCCAGCCCCGCCGCCTCGGGGATCTTCAGGTGCACCCGGGCGTAGAGGTACACCCCCACCTCCAGGGTGGCGTAGCGGGCCCCTCCCAGGGTGAGGGGGATGGCGAAGGAGAGGGTGCAGAGGACGAAGACCAGCGAGAAGGCCGAGGCGACGGCGGGGAGGAGGCCCGGCAGGGTCACGGTGATGAACGCCCAGAGGGGGGATGCCCCCAGGGTCCGCGCCGCCTCCAGGGGCTCGGGGTCGAGGCCCTCCCACGCCGCGGCCACGAACCGGGCGAACACCGGGGCGTTGTAGAACGCGTGGGCGAGGACGATCCCCCACAGTCCGTAGAGCAACCGCAGCGGTGGCGTGGCGAGGCCGAACAGCCCCATCAGGGCCCGATTGAGGTGGCCGGAATGCCCGAAGAAGAGCACGAACCCCAACGCCACCGTGATCGGGGGGAGGACGAAGGGGACGAGGGTGAACGCCCGCAGGAACTCCCGCCCCGGGAAGCGGTAGCGGGCCAGGAGCCACCCCAAGGGGAACCCCAGGACGAGGCTGAGGGAGGCGGAGAGGAGCGCCTGCTCCAGCGTGAACCGGAAGAGGTGGCGCACGTAGGGATCGGAGAGGAGGGCGGCGATCCGGGCGAGGCTCCAGCGTCCGTCCTCCCGGAGTCCCAGGCGCAGCACCTCCCACAGCGGGAGGTAGAACGCGAACGCCAGGAAGGCGAACGGGATGAGCGCCGGCACGAACGCGCGGCATCGCTTCCACGCTGAACGGCGCATCGCGCCAGATTATGGGGGAGCCGGCGTGCGGGGGCACCCCTCGGGGAAGTGGGACGCCCTCAGGGCCGGATCGCCACCTTCACCCCCCGACGACGGACGAGGGTCGCCAGGGCCTCCCGATAACGATGGAGGGGGAAGACGTGGGTCACGATCCGCTCCAGCCCCTCCGCTTCCGGGAGGAGCTCCACCGCACGGCGGAAATCCCCCCGGCCGTAGGTATACGTGCCGACGAGGCGGATGCCCCGGAACCAGAGGGGGGAGAAGTCGAGCCCCAGATGGCCGGGGGCGCCCAACAGCAACACCCCGCCGCCCTCCTCCACCGTCCAGAGGGCCTGTTCCACGCTGCTACGGGTGCCGGCGGCATCGATCACGTATGGGAAGCCCCCCCTCCAGGCCGGCGGCCCCAAGGGGGCCCGGTACTCCCTGGCGCCCACCGCCCGGGCCGCCGTCCAGGCGTCCGGGTGCACCCGCGATGCCCCGAGTTCCCGGGCCAGCCGGGCCTGAAGGGGATACCGCGCGGCCACGTGGATCTCCCCCGTGTGCCCCGCGATCCGGAGGGCGGCCACGCACAGGAGCCCGATGGGACCCGCGCCGATGATGAGGACAGGGCTCGAGAGACCCGGCGCCAAGAGCCGCAGTCCCCGGAGGACCACGGCCAGGGGCTCGGCGAGGACGGCGCGCTCATCGGGCACCGCCGCGGGCAGGGGATGGATCTGGGCGGGGTGGGCGACGATCCGCTCCCCCCATCCCCCGGGGAGGCCGCGGCAGTAGCCGAGCATCCCCGGTGGCACCCCCCCTTCGGCCACGTTGCGACAGAGGGCTTCCTCCCCCCGGGCGCAGGCCGCACAGGGGTCGAGCCCCCGTTCCCGACAGGCGAGCAGCGGGCAAATCGCGGCCCGCGTTCCCCCCACCTCGGCCACGATCTCGTGCCCCAAAACGGCCGGGAACGAGAAGAACGGGGCGAGACGGGGTGAGCTCTTCCCTAGGAGGAGGGCGAGGTCGGAGCCGCAGATCCCGGCGAGCACGACCCTTCCCGCCTCCCAGCCCGGGGGCGCCTCGGGTTCGGGGAGCTCGCGCAGCGCGAGGTCCCATAGACCGATCGGGAGCCGCTTGCCCAGGGCCCGGGCGAGGAGATACCGGGGCACCGAGCCGGAGAACACCAGCGCCTTCACGACATGGGCACCTGCCGGATGAGCTTCCCCTCGATCCGTTCCAGGATGTCCCCCAGGGACCGGCCGGTGATCGTCAACCCATGGTTCTTGAGGCCCACCACGGCCCGGGCCGGGTCCGGGGCCGCCCGGATCAACTCGGCCACCGACCTCGCCAGCTCGTAGGTCCCGCAGGGATAGTGGACCTGGGTAGAGGGCACGCCCTCCATCCACGCGTGTACGTGGATGATCGCCCCCACCTCGGGGTGTTCCCGGTAGATCATCCAGTGCTCGATGGCGTCCACCGACACCCGGCGCGGCTCGACATGTGGCGGCACCGAGAGCACCATGGCGTTCTCCACGGGGTCGTAGTCCTTGACGAGGAGGATGTCGCGTCCGATCTCCCGGAGGTTGCCCTTGTCGACCCCCGAGGCGGACATCCAGAACCGCCGGGCGTCCCTGCGGACCGAGAGGTTGCCGTACGAGAGCCCCCCGATCCCGTAGAGCTTCCGCACGTGGCGCAGGTCCTCGGGCGGGAGGATCTCCTCGATGGGGAAGGGGGCGGGGAGCAGGTCCCACTCGGCGAGCTTCCGCCCCGCCGCGGCCAGGTCCCGGGTGAGCTCGTCACCGTCCCAGAGCTCCGGCTCGAGATCCGTCTCGAACCGGTTCCGGATGACCAGGGTGGCCGAGGCCATGGGATGGATCCGCTCCACCAACCGCCTGAAGAACCCCGGGCCCTCGGGCTCGGCGTAGTGGCCCAGATCCAGGGTGAAGAAGTGGGCGGCCTCGCCGGGTAAGTACACGAGCAGCATGTTGGCCAGGGTCCGCACGAGGTACGGGTACATGGCCCGGACGGGATCCGCCGGGATCGCGGGGACGGAGAAGACGGTGAGGACGAAGGTGGCCTGGGCCCGGCGGCGATAGGGACGCGGGGCCTCCGGGTCCACGAAATTCAGGACGAGCCTGGGGGAGGGGTGTCGTTCCGCGTAACGATAGCCGTTGGCCTCGAGGGCCGCCCTCAGCCCCTGAAACAGGTCCACGAGCTCGGGACCCGGCTCGCCGTGCGCGATGAAGACCGGCTTCCCTCCCATTGCCCCTCACCCGGGACAACCTTACCCCACCGCCGCCCCCGGTTAAACCGCGGGCCGGGGGAGGCCGTCCGGGGGTCACGGGGCGCGCGGGGCCCCGCGGCGGGAGGCGGCGATATCCTGGGCGATCGCGTACGGCACCGCTTCGTACCGCTCGAAGTGCATGGTGAACTCGCCCCGGCCGCTGGTGATGTTTCGGAGTTCGGAGGAGTAGCCGAACATCTCCGCCAGCGGCACCCGGGCCCGCACTACGGCGCGCTTCCCCTTCGTTTCCATCCCCAGGACCTTCCCCCGCTTGGCGGCCAGGCTCCCCGAGACCTGCCCCACGAACTCCTCGGGGACGGTGACCTCCACCGACATCACCGGCTCCAGGAGCTCCACCCCCGCCTTTTGTGCGGCGGCCCGGAGGGCCTGGCGGGCGCAGGTGCGGAAGGCCTGCTCGGAGGAATCCACCTCGTGGAAGGAGCCGTCCAGCAGGGTCACCCTGAGGTCCACCATGGGGAAGCCCGCCAGGGGGCCCTCGGCCATGGCGTCGATGAACCCCTTCTTGATCGCGGGGATGTATTCCCGGGGGATACGCCCCCCCGTCACGCGGTTCTCGAATTGGAACCCCTCCCCCGGTCCCGCGGGCTCCAACCGGAAGACGATATGGGCGTACTGCCCCCGCCCCCCCGTCTGCTTAAC
>JAADIW010000123.1:6054-12737 GCA_013151115.1 Caldisericota bacterium | reverse complement strand
ATCAGGGCCCCCAGCCAATGCGATACGTGCACCATCCTCGGGCCCGAGACCCCGGGGAAGAAGTACTTGTGCCCCCCCGAGAACCCGATCACCTCATGGGGGAAGACCGGGTTCACGATCAGGAGCCGGTCGTACTCCAACACCAGCCGGTTTATCTCCACCGGCACCTCCACCCCGAGGAGCCCCCGCGAGATCGCCTGCATCTCCTCGGCAGTGATCCGCCCGATCTCCTTGAGGGCCGCGGGGTCGTCCCACCGGTGTTGGAAGATCTTCACCCCGGGGTGCCGGCGCCACGTGGGACCGAAATGCCCGTCCAGCTGTTCATCGGTCATGGGGGGGTGGGTCCCCAGGGCGATGAGGAACGCGAGCTCCTTCACCCTGGGGGCGAGCTCCCCTACCAGGGCGGAGAAGATCACCGGCATGGGGAGGGTACGGGTGTCGTCGGGCACGATGACGAGCCACCGTTCGCCCCCCTTCCCGATCCTCGCCAGGGCGTCCCGCAGCTTCTCCCCGAGTTCGGCCTCGGGGATCGCACGCCCCGGGGCGTACGAAAAAATCACGCCACCGCCTCCCAATCGGTGTGGAACGTGCCCTCCTTATCGATCCGCTGATAGGTGTGGGCGCCGAAGAAGTCGCGCTGGGCCTGGATCAGGTTCGCCGGGAGCCGCGCGGCCCGATACGCGTCCACGAACGTCAGGGCCGAGTCCATGGCCGGGGTGGGGATCCCGTGTTCGCGGGCGAGACAGGTGACCCAGCGGAGGTCTCCGTTGTACTCCCCCCACGCGGACTTGAACGGCTCGGCGAGGAAGAGGCAGGGGAGGGCTGGATCCTCGAGGAGGGCCTTGCGGATGGGAACGAGCAATGCCGAGCGGATGATGCACCCCGCCATCCACACCCGGGCCGCCTCGGCGAGGTCCAGGCCGTAACCCCGCTCCGCGGTGGCGTCCCGGAGTTGCCGCAGCCCTTGAGCGTAGGCCGCGATCACCGAGAGGTACACCGCCCCGAACAGCCTCCGGATGAATTCGCCGCGGTCCACGCCCAGCGTGGGCTCGGGGCCGGAGAGGACCTCGCTCGCCGCCACACGTTCGTCCTTCAGGGCGGAGATGATCCGGGCGAAAACGGCCATGGCGATGGTGGGCGCCGGGGTACCGATATCCAGGGCCGATTGGGTCGACCACTTGCCGGTCCCCTTCTGCTTGGCCGTGTCCAGGATCAGCTCCACCAGGGGTTCCCCGGTCTCCGGGTCCCGGTACCGCAGGATCCGCTCGGTGATCTCGAACAGATATCCCCCGAGCTCGCGCCCGTTCCAATCGGAGAAGACCCCGGCCATCTCGTCCGGGGACATCCCCAGGCCCCGCTTCATCAGGTCGTAGGCCTCGGCGATGGTCTCCATGATGGCGTACTCGATCCCGTTGTGGACCATCTTCACGTAGTGGCCCGCGGAACCCTGCCCGAAGTAACCACAGCAGGGACCCTCGGGGCCCACCGCGGCGATCCGCTCGAAGATCTCCTGGACGAGCTCGTATCCCTCCCGGTGCCCCCCGGCCATGATGGAGGGGCCGTGCAGCGCCCCGTACTCGCCGCCGGAGATCCCGGTGCCGAGATAAAGGAGCCCCCTCTCCTCGGCCTCCTTCAACCTTCTCTCCGTGTCGGCGTAGTGGGAATTCCCCCCGTCGATCACGAGATCCCCCCGCTCGAGGAGCGGGAAGAGCTTCTCCAACACCGCGTCCACCGGGGCCCCGGCCTTCACCATGATCAGCACCTTCCGTGGCCGCGCGAGCGCGTCCACGAACTCCTCGAGGGTATACGCCGGGATGATCCTCTTGTCCTTGGCGCGCCCCTCGACGAACTCCTTGGTTCGCTCGGCGGTGCGGTTGAACACCGCCACCGTGTATCCCTTGTCCTCGACGTTGAGGACCAGGTTCTGTCCCATAACCGCCAACCCGATGACGCCGAAGTCGGCCTTCATTCCCCTTCACCTCCCGTCTCCCACGGCGGCCGCTCGGGGAGGGCCGCGTCGAACCGCGCGATGAGTTCCCGTTCGTAGTCGCCGGCGTAGGTGCCGGAGAAAAACCGATCCAGGGCCTCCTCGTTGAACCGCTGCCACGATTCCTCCTCTTCCCCGGGGATCACGGGGTAGAAGAGGACCCCGTTGTCCCGGGCGGCCTTCAGGTCCCCGGGGGCATCGCCCACCATGAGGACGTGATCCTTGGGGTAATGCTTGGCGGTGGCGGCGATGTGTTGGGATTTGGTCCCCATCTCCTGGCCGCAGATGAGCGCCGCGTACCCGTAGATCCCGTGCTCCCTCCACTCCCGCTCCAGGGCCTCGATAGGGGTCTGGGAGACCACCACGATATCGGCCCGCTCCCGGATCCGCTCCAGCGCCTCCCGCACCCCGGGGAAGGGGGGGATCCCCTTCACGATCTCCTTTATGGCCCAGTTCACACGTTCAGACCACTCGAGCACGTGTTCCAACTCCCTGCGCGCCTCCTCGGAGGGGGCGTTCTTTATGGCCTCCCGCAGGCCATCGTTGGAGAGGACGCTATTGGGATCGTCCACCCAGGCGAAGTAGTGGGGGAACTGGGGCACCACGAAGCCGCGCCGTTTCACCAACGGGTGTTCCGGGAGGAGTTCGGTGAGGATCCGCTTGATGGTGATGTGACGGTTGGCGCCCCGGGTCTTGGAGAAGAGGTCGGCGAACTCCTTGCACTCCCGGGCCGCCTGGGCCACTGGCTGGAGCCCGAAGTAGGCGATCATCCACGGGGTAAAGCACTCCCTTTGCTTTATCCCCATGGTGTCGAACACGCAGCCATCGGAATCGATACACACGAGGTATTCCTTGGTGGGCCGGAAACTCTCCAGCTTCTCCCGATATTCCATCCCCCCTCCTTCAGGCCCGCGATGGAAGATCAGCGGGGCGTGGCCCGCTTTTCCTCCTCCATCACCGATATGCGGCCGGGATGTACTCCGGCAGCCGTTTGGGGGCGAAGACCATCTTCAGGCGCGCGAACCTGAGCCGTCCCCCCACCACGGGGACCGATACCTGGTCCTCGCCGAGGAGGGGCCTCGCGTAACGGACGAAATCGTCGGTCACATCGGTCTTGGTCTCCGAGATCCACTTTTCCGGGAACGGCCTGTCTTTTCCCGCGACTTCCGCCAACGGGATCACCCCGTACTCGGCACGGTAGGGAGTGTCCGCGGCCCGGCGGATGGCCACCATGTACCCCGATTTCCCGGCCGCAGCTAGCTCCACCGCCACCACCCCCACCGCATACGCCTCGTCCAGATCCACGGGGGACGCGTAGAGGATGGCGTCCCGCTGTTCGGTCCCCGGTACCTGGCCCCGGGCGAGGCCACGGGCGGGGAGGCCCACGTCGTTCAGGTGGTTTACCAGGACTTGGGCGGCCGTGGCCCGGGAGGAGGAAAACGCCGCGTGGCCGAAGGCGTCCCTCCGCTCCCCCAGCTCCCCGAGCCCAAGACCCTCGGACACCACCACCAGCGCCCTCCCCCTTTTCCGCACGGTGTCGGCGATGGAGTCGGTGATCTCGTCCAGCGAGAGGCCACATTCGGCGAGGAAGATGAGGAGGGGGAACTCGCGCTCGGGATCGGCGAGCCTGGCGGCGGCGGGCACGAACCCCACCCGCCGACCCATGGCCTGGACCACCAGCACCGGGTCCGCTGGGGACGAGCCCCGGTTCTCCTCCTCGAGGCACTGGATCGTCCACGCCCAGTACCGTGCCACCGAGCCGTAGCCCGGCGTGTGATCGACGAGCTCCATCCCCGGGTCGCCGAGGTCGTTGTCGATGGTCTTGGGGACCCCCACCACGGTCAATTCATATCCCGCATCGCGGGCGGCCCCGGCCACTTTGTGACACACGAGCTGCGTATCGTTCCCCCCGATCCCGAAGAAGTAGCCGATGTCGTGTGCCCGGAGCACCTCGATGACGCGGGAGAGGTCCTCCTCGTGGTCGAGTTTGTAGCGCGCGGTGCCGATAGCGCCGGCGGCGGGGGTGGTGCGCAGAAGGGATATCTCCTCGGGCGGTTGCGCCGTGAGATCGAGGAGCTCCTCCCTCAGGATCCCCAGGACCCCGTGACGTGCCCCGTAGATGGTCCCGAACACCCTGGGATAGCCCCGGGCCGCCTCCACGATCCCCCGCAGGGAGTTGTTGATCACGGGGGTCGGCCCCCCTCCCATGGCGACGACGACATTCTTCCCTCCCACGGCCCACTCCTTTCGGCCTCCCTATGATGCCACGTCGGCCCGTATTTGCAAACATTTCCAAACCGCCGTGCGTCCCGAACGCCGATCCGATGGGCCTTCGTCGCGTCCCCCCGGCCGAACACGGGGGTGGCCGCGCCGTCCGACCCCCGCCGCGTTTTTTCCCCAGGATTTCCACAAGTTATCAACAGATCTAACAATTGTCCCCTTGTCCGGCCTCGAGGGGCGGCGGTATGATGGTGGTGCGATGGCGGAGGAGCGGGCTGAAGAATTAAGACCCATTCCTAAAAATCGTGAAGCAGAGCAGGTAGTCCTCGGCTGTGCCATGCTCGAGCCGGCCCAGACCCTCCCCACCCTGGTGTCGCTCCTAAAACCGTCCCATTTCTACTTCCCCGCCCATCGGGAGATCTACAAGGCCGTGCTCGCCCTCTACGAGCACGGCAAGCTCCCCGACTTCATCACCGTCTCCAATTACCTCGAGGAGACCGGGAAGCTCGACAAGGTGGGGGGGAGGAGCTACCTCGCGGAGCTCATCTCCCGGGTCCCCACCGTGACCGCACTGGAGCACTACGCGGAGATCGTGCGTACCAAGGCTTTGCGCCGATCCCTCATCGAGGGCGGCGGACGGATCATGGAACTCGGCTACCGGGAGGACATCCCCGTGAACGAGGCCCTGGACCGCGCCGAGGGGGTGATCTTCGAGATCGCCCAGCGGGAGACGGCGAAGGACTACGTTCTCCTACGCGACTTCCTCTACGAACACATGGAGCACTTGGAGGAGCTCCACCGTGATCCCAAGCGCCACCCCGTGCGGGCCATCTCCACGGGGTTCACCGAGTTCGACGCCCGGATCGGCGGGTTCCGGCCGGCGGAGTTCATCGTGATCGCCGGGAGGCCCGGCATGGGAAAGACCTCGTTCGCGCTGACCATCCTGCGGCACATCGCCGTGGAGCAGAAGAAACGGGTGGCCATCTTCTCCCTGGAGATGACCCGAGAGCAGCTCCTCGAGCGCCTGCTGTGTGCGGAGGCCAGGGTGGACCTGCACCGCCTTCGCTCCGGTTACCTCCCCCCGCCGAAATGGGCGGCCCTCGCGGAGGCCGCGAGCCACCTCCACGAATCGGTGATCCTCATCGATGACAGCCCCTCCACCACCGTCCTCGAGATCAAGGCCAAATCCCGGCGAATGGCGATGGAGTACGGGCTGGACCTCGTGATCATCGATTACCTCCAGCTGGTGGACGCCGGGATCCGGGCCGATGTGCGTGAGCAGGAGATCGCTTATATCTCCCGCTCCCTAAAATCGCTGGCCCGGGAGCTGGAGATCCCCGTGATCGCGTGCTCGCAACTCAACCGGGCCGTGGAGCGACGCGAGAACAAGCGCCCCCAGCTCTCCGATCTACGCGAGTCCGGGGCGATCGAGCAGGACGCGGATCTGGTGGTCTTCATCCACCGGCCGGACTACTACGAGGGGGAACGGGGGAACACCATCTCCGAGACGGAGATCATCATCGCCAAGCAACGTAACGGTCCCCTCGGCACGTTCCGCTTGCACTTTCACAAGTCTTATGCCACATTCTACGAGCCGGCTAAAGAGGAAGTGCCCTTCTGAAACCGTGGACGAAGGAGGGAGAATGGTTCCACAGGATCTCCTTTATACCGAAAGCCACGAGTGGGTGAAGGTCGAGGACGGGACGGCCCGCGTGGGAATAACCGACTACGCGCAGAAGAAGCTCGGCGATGTGGTCTACGTGGAGCTCCCCGATGTGGGGAAGAAGGTGAAGCGTGGGGACGTGATCGTCACCGTGGAGTCGGTGAAGGCGGCGGAATCCGTCTACGCCCCCGTCTCGGGGGAAGTGCGGGAGGTGAACCGGGACGCCGTCTCCTCGCCGGGGATCATAAACCAAGACCCCTACGGTAAAGGGTGGCTCGTGGTGATCGAACTCGCCGACAGGGGAGAGCTGGAGGGACTGCTAGACCCGGCCGCATACGCGAAGCTCGTGGGAGAGTGATGGAGTACATCCCCCATACGCCCGCGGACATCGAGAAGATGCTCCGGGCCATCGGGGTCGAAGATGTGGAGGAGCTGTTTTCCGATATCCCCCCTGAAGTCCGCGCCCGTTACCGCCCCCTGGGGTTGGCGCCCTCCTCGGAGCTCGAGGTAAAGCGGGAGCTGGAGCGGCTCGCCGCGCGAAACCGCCGGTTAATCCCGTTCGTCGGCCTGGGCCTCTACGACCATTACATCCCCGCGGTGGTGGATGAGATCGCGGCGCGTTCCGAGTTCTACACCGCCTACACCCCTTACCAGGCGGAGATCTCCCAGGGCACCCTCACGTGGATGTTCGAGTACCAGACCATGATCTGTGAGCTCACCGGGATGGACGTGGCCAACGCGTCCATGTACGACGGGGCCACGGCATTGGCGGAGGCCGTCCTCATGGCCCGGCGCATCGTGGGCGGGGATCGT
>JAADIW010000123.1:1675-6035 GCA_013151115.1 Caldisericota bacterium | reverse complement strand
GGTCCTGGCCACCTACGCTCGCGGCGCCGGGATCGAGCTCGTGGAGCTCCCCTACGACGGCGAAGGCCGTTTGGCACTGGACGACGTCCCGGGGGGAACCGTCGCCCTGGTGGTCCAGCAGCCGAACGGCCTCGGGATCATCGAGGACCTCGCGGGGCTGAAGGAACGCCTCGGGCGAGCCCTTCTGATCGTCTCCGTCTACCCCATCGCCCTCGGGATACTGGAGCCCCCGGGACGCTTCGGGGCCGATATCGTGGTGGGGGAGGGGCAACCCCTGGGGAACCCCCTCTCCTTCGGGGGGCCCTTGCTCGGGATCTTCGCTACGCACAGGGAGTACGTGCGGATGATGCCCGGCCGGGTCTCGGGCCGCACCGTGGACGCGGAGGGGAAAGAGGGCTATGTCATGACCCTCCAAACCCGGGAGCAGCACATCCGGCGGGAGCGGGCCACCTCCAATATCTGCACCAACTCCGCCCTGTGCGCGTTGCGGGCCACGGTCTACCTCGCCGCCCTGGGCCCCGAGGGGCTGCGGCGGGTGGCCCTCCTGTGCCTGGAGCGGGCCCACCGCCTCGCGGAGGCGATCGAGGAACTCCCGGGGTTCGAGCTCGCCCTCGGGGGGCCCTTCTTCAACGAGTTCGCCGTGCGCTGTCCCGATCCGGAAGGGGTGGTGAAGAGGCTCCATGAGAGGGGGATCGCCGTGGCACCGCCGGAACACGTGGGGCGGATGGGGCTATCGGATGCCTTCCTCGTCGCGGTCACCGAGAGGAGGACCGACGCCGAACTCGAGGCGTTCATCGGGGCCCTGGGGGGGTGAGGGATGGGAACGATCTACCGCGTGGGCCAACGGGGACGGCAGGCCACCTCATGGCCCGCGACGCGGCGTTCCCCGGAGGAGCTCCTCGGCCACATCCCCAAGGGGCTGCGGCGCCGGGAGCCCCCGCGCCTCCCGGAGGTATCCCAAGGCGAGCTGGTGCGCCACTACACCGCCCTCTCCCGCATGAACCACGGCGTCGATACCGGCTTTTACCCGTTGGGAAGCTGTACCATGAAGTACAACCCCAAACTCCACGAGGAGATCGCGCGGCTCCCGGGGTTCACCGAGCTCCATCCCCTCTCGCCCCTGGAATCAGCCCAGGGGGTGTTGGAGGCACTGTGGCGGCTAGGCGAACTCCTGAAGCGGATCGCGGGGATGCCGGGGATAACCCTCCAACCCGCGGCGGGGGCCCACGGGGAGCTGACGGGGATGCTCCTCATCAAGCGTTACTTCGAGGACAGGGGGGAATCGGAACGGCGCCGGGTGATCCTCCTCCCCGACTCGGCCCACGGCACCAACCCCGCGTCGGCGGCCATGGCGGGCTTCCGGGTCATCCCGGTCCCCTCGAATGAGGGGGGGACCGTGGACCTCCGGGCACTGGAGGAGCTCCTCGGCGAGGAAGTGGCGGGGATCATGATGACGGTCCCCAACACACTGGGGATCTTCGAGCGGGACATCCTCTCGATCACCGAAATGGTCCACGAGGTCGGGGGCCTCTGCTATTTCGACGGGGCGAACCTCAACGCCTTCCTGGGGCGGGCCCGGCCCGGCGACATGGGGGCCGATATCTTCCACTTCAACCTCCACAAGACGTTTTCCACCCCCCACGGCAGCGGTGGTCCCGGCGCCGGACCGTTGACCGTGTCCGAGAGGCTCATCCCCTATCTCCCCGTGCCCCAGATCGTGCGTGAAGGGGACCGCTTCGTCCTCTCCTACGATCTCCCCAAATCCATCGGAAGGGTCCATCCCTTCCTGGGAAACGTGCTGGTGATGTTGAAGGCCCTGGCCTACATCCTCACCCTGGGGGACGAGGGCCTGCGGGAGGTATCCACGGGAGCCGTCCTGGCGGCGAACTACCTCCGCGTGAGGCTCCGGGAGGCGTACGAGATCCCCTACGACGGCCTGTGTAAGCACGAGTTCGTGGCCTCGACGGTGGGCCTCGGCGTCAAAGCCCGTGATGTGGCGAAACGCCTGATAGACTACGGGTTTCATCCGCCCACCGTCTATTTCCCCCTGATCGTGGAGGAAGCCCTGATGATCGAGCCCACCGAGACGGAGACCGTGGAGACCCTGGATGCGTTCGTAGAGGCGATGCTACGGATCGCCAGGGAGGCCGTGGAGAACCCGGAGGCCCTGGCGGAGGCACCCCACAACGCCCCGGTGCGCCGGCTGGACGAGGTGAGGGCGGCCCGGGAGCCGATCCTCCGCGAGGAATTTCCCGCATCCACGGACTGAGGGGACATCGGACGACGAAAAAACGCCGGGCGCGAAGCGCCCGGCGCCATCCCGGGGCGAGCGGAACGCCCCGTTATCCCTTCTTCTCCTTCTTCGCCACGACTTCCATCCCGTTGTAGTAGCCGCAGTGGGGGCAAACCCGATGGGGAAGCTTCAGCTCGTGGCAATGCGGGCACTCCACCGCGGGAGGCATGTGCGCGTGCCAATGGGTCCGTCGCAGACGGACCTCACGATGGGACCGGCGACATTTAGGAACCGCTGCCATGATCGCCTCCTTGGCGTTCGAGGATCAGGGTGACGGGCCCGTCGTTCACGAGGCCCACTTCCATTTTAGCCCCGAAGACCCCCGTCTTCACGGGGATGCCCTCGGCCGACAGGAGCTCCACGAACCGCGAGAAGAGGCGCTCCGCTTCCGGCCCGGGCGCCGCGGCGGTGAAGCTCGGCCGTCGGCCCTTGCGGCAGTCACCGTAGAGCGTGAATTGTGACACACAGAGGACCTCGCCCCCCACATCCCTGAGGGATAGATTGAACTTCCCCTCGCGGTCGGGAAAGACCCGGAGGGAAGGGATCTTGCGCGCCCAGAACGCCAGCTCCTCCTCGGCGTCCCCCCGACCGATGCCCACCAACAGCAAAAGCCCCTTTCCGATGCGGGCGGTCTCGGTCCCCTCCACCGCCACGTACGCCTCTTTGACCCGTTGGAGGACGATCCTCATGGGAACTCAGGGCTTCTGGGCCTTGAGGCTGTTCACATAGGAGAGGACCCGGCGGAGGTCGTCCAAACCGAGATCCCGCAGGGCCCCCTCGATCTCGTTGAGGAGGCGGGATTTCTCCCGCTCCTGGCGGGTACGTTCGCGGAAGGCCCGCATGGCGAGCCGATGGGCCCGGTAGTTGGCCTCCCTCTCGATGTAGTTCACCCGCCAGCGGGGGAGGCGCGAGAGGAGCTCCAACGCCTGTTGGTTCAGGTGCTGAAGGTGGGGCTCCCGCACGCGGTAAAGGCCGTTGATCTGATTGGCGACGAGCTCGTTGTCGGTGAGGAAGATCGCCTCCTCGGGGAGATAATCCAGGGCCCGACGTATGCCCTCGATCAAAGCGCGGTACTCGGCCACATTGTTGGTGGCCTGACCGATGAGCTCGGATACCTCCTCCACGGTGTTTCCGTGCTCATCGGTGAGGAGGACCCCGATTGCCGCCTCGCCGGGATTGCCACGGGAGGCACCGTCCACATGCACGAAGAGCTTTCTCATTACCCGTCACGTGAAAGTGACCGAATTAATGGGCCCGGCAGGGATCGAACCTGCGACCTACCGGTTATGAGCCGGCTGCTCTACCCCTGAGCTACGGGCCCACACTATCTTACCCCTCACCGTTTCGCCCGTGCAAGAAAGCCCGTCCGGAGGGGTTGACTTGACTCCCGGAGCCGCCTTTAATATGTGACGTAAATCGTAAAAAAGGGAGGTGATGGTCGGTCCGAACCCGCTGGTCAACCCAATCCCAGGAAGGAGGGGGATGTGACGGCTATGTGGCGTCGAATTGGGCTTATTTTGACGGTAGCTGCGTTATTCGGTTTGGTGGCCTGGACGCAGGAGATCAAGAACCCCGACACGGTCATCTGGATCACTCACGGTTCCGCCGAAACCTGCGATCCCCATTTCTCTTACGACACGGCCAGCGGCGAGATCATCTTCAACGTCTACGAGGCGCTGGTGCGCTGGCCCTACGGCACCGTGGACGCCAACGAACGGGACCTCTCCTACTCCCTCGATCCCGCCAAGCTCCAGCCGATGCTCGCCACCGAGTGGGAGATCTCCGATGACGGCCTTACCTACACCTTCACCATCCGCGAGGGCGTCCGGTTCCAGTACGTGGGAGTGAGGAAGGCCGACGGCACTATCGAGTGGGTGGATTACGACTCCCTGAGCCCCGAGGAGGAGAAGGACATCGTCCCGGGCTACGGTGAGCTCACCCCCGAGGACGTGGAGTACTCCTTCGAGCGGGGCATGCTGCAGGATCGTCGCGGTGGTCCCATCTGGATGCTCCTCGAGCCCCTCACCGGCTACTCCTCGCTGCGCAGCCTGGTGAAGGCCGCGTTGG
>JAADIW010000123.1:0-1668 GCA_013151115.1 Caldisericota bacterium | reverse complement strand
CGGCGGGGATCTCCACAAACTCACCCCCGAGGAGCAGAAACTCATCTATGAGAAGTACATCGATCCCGCGGTGGAGGTCGAGGACGGCAAGGTCGTCTTCCACCTGCCCAAACCCTATCCGCCCTTCATCACTATCGTGGCTCACTCCGGCTCGTGGAGCTCCATCCTCGACAAGGAATGGTGTATCGAGTACGCCGGCTGCTGGGACGGCCGACCCGACACCTGGGAGAAGTGGTGGAACCCCGGCGGCGGTGAGGTGGCCGAGGAATCCGAGCTCTTCAACATCATGAACGGCACCGGCCCCTTCAAGCTCGCCAAGTGGGACATCGGTGTGGAAATCGTGTTCGAACGCTTCGAGAAGTACTGGGGCGGCCCGGCGAAGATCAAGTACGCCATCATCAAGAAGACCCCCGAGTGGTCCGACCGGTTCCTGGCCTTCCAGGCCGGCGACGCCGATATCGTCACCGTTCCTCTGCAGAACCTGCCCCAGGTCGAGGGGCTCCCCGGTGTGGTCATCCACCGTCGGCTCCCCACCCTCTCCATGAACCCGGTGGGCTTCTTCGTGGCTCCGGTGGTGGTGGAGGGCAACGATCTCCTCGGCAAAGGACCGTGGGACGGACTCGGCATCCCGCCGGACTTCTTCGCCGACATCAACGTGCGGAAGGCGTTCTGCATGGCGTTCGACTACGAGGGCTTCATCGAGCAGGTGCTGCTCGGCGAGGGCTATCGGACCCACGGCCCCATCCCCAAGGCCTTCGACTGGGCCTACTACCAGCCCGAGGAAGAGCTCCTGTGGCAATACGACCTGGAGCAGGCCACCGAGCTCATGAAGAAGGCCCGCAACGGGGAGATCTGGGAGAAAGGCTTCAACCTCACCATCCTCTACAACGAGGGGAACGAGACCCGACGTGTGGCGGCGGAGATCTTCGAGGCCAACATCGAGTCCATGAACCCCAAGTTCCAGGTCGAGGTCCGGGCCGTGCCGTGGCGGACGTATCTGAGCTACCTCGTGGCCGGCAAGATGCCCTTCTACATCATCGGGTGGCTGGCCGACTACCCCGACCCGCATAACTTCGCGCATCCGTTCACTCACCCCGAGGGGACTTTCCCCGCTCACCAGGGTGAATACATGATCAACGAGATATTCGAGCCCTATTTCCGCGAACTGGTGGAAGCCGGCATGGCCACCACCGATTTGACCGAGCGCGCCAAGATCTACTACGAGATCTCCAAGCGCGCCCATGAGTACGCCATCGACGTCTGGCTTCCCCAGGCCTACGGATTCCGCGTGATCCGCGACTGGCTCCAGGGCTTCCCCTTCAACCCCATCTTCCCGGGGCCGTACTTCTACCCCATGTACAAGGCCTACGAATGATTTGAGCCCACGTGGATTCACGGTAAACTAGGGCGGGGGCCTGAACGGCCCCTGCCCTTTTGATTTGGAGTGTGGGGGAATGGTTGCTTACATCATTCGTCGCCTGTTGATCCTGCCCCTGGTCATCACGGGGCTCTTCGTCCTCGTCTTCGGGCTCTACAGCCTCTTGGATCCATACGAAAAGGCCGCCCTGTATGTGCGGGACATAACCGAGCTTAAGAACCGCAATTTGAACGAACTCGTCGAGGAATACGGTCTCGACGATCCCCCTTGGGTCCAGTTCTTCCGCTGGG
>JAADIW010000135.1 GCA_013151115.1 Caldisericota bacterium | reverse complement strand
TAATCGGCGTTGTGGTAGCGCACGTCCTTGTACGGTTTCACCACCGCCTCGTCGAACCCCAGGAAGGCCGTGCGGAGATAGGGGAGCTCGATCATGTGCTCCCGCAGGTTCACGAAGCCGAGCATCTTCTCCGCCATCTCCTCTCCCAGGCCCTTCAGTTCGGGGACGAAGGTGTTGCCCCCTTCCGCCCCATAGGTGTCCTCGAACCAGGAGACGGCGAGGTACTGCGCGAAGGCCTCCGAAAGCCAATTCTCGGCGTTGAAGTCCACCCCCACGCCGATCCCCCACCACAGGTGTGCGAGCTCGTGGGCCAACACGAACCCGGTCACCCGGGAGAGGATCCCCTTGGCGGACAGGTCCATGCGATCGAAGTACCACCGGGAGAGGAAGACGATGCCGTCGGCGGCGAAGCTCGCCCCGGACTCGTTGGGGTGCATGGCGAGGATCACCCTCCCGTAGGGACACGCTCCGAA
The DNA here is from genome assembly GCA_013151115.1 of Caldisericota bacterium. Classification (GTDB taxonomy): domain Bacteria; phylum Bipolaricaulota; class Bipolaricaulia; order Bipolaricaulales; family Bipolaricaulaceae; genus UBA3571. Next base: position 6,214 of record JAADIW010000135.1, on the reverse strand, counting down.
GCGCTCCCCGTACCAGGCGAGGATCTCCGCGGCACGGGTGGCCAGGGCCCGGACCTCGTCCTCGTAGCCCGGGAGGTACCAGCCCTCCAGCGTCACCCCCCCGACCGCGAGGGTGAACGAGCCCAGCCCGCCCTCGGGCGCGAGGTATAAAGACGGGGCGCGGACGGGGCGGTCCCACTCCACGGTGTAGACCACGCGTTCGCCGCGCTCCTCGGCGGCGACCCGATCTCCGGGGAGGGCGGCGGTCCAGCCCGCGGGGAGGGAGAGCTCCAACGAGTACCGGTGCGTCGGGAGCCTGAACCCGTACTCCTCCCAGGCGTCGGGGGCGGCGGGATAGGGGATCGGGTGCCAACCGAACCTCCAGGTGTGGATCGCCCCGATCCTGCCCGGTTCCCCCATGGAGGTCGCGGGGAACTTGGTGCGGAAGCGGATCACCAGCGTCCCGGCCTGCCCCTCGGGGAGCTCCACGTGGAGGATTCCGTCCTCCAGCGAGTAGGTCTGCATGACCGGGGGAAACGGGAGTAGCTCGTAATCCAGTTCCTCCTCCGTCCCCTCCCCCCGCCAGAGCACACGGTCGATCTCCGTCCACGAGGGGTCGAAACCGTAGGGGTAGGCCTCATCCCGGAGCCTCCCCGAGAGGTGGGGGTTGGGCTCCCGTCCCAGGTTGGCGAGGAGCAGGAAGTACGCGTCCCGGGGCGCCTCCCCGAAGGCCACGGTTTGGATCCCCGAGATCGTATGGTCCTCGGGGTTGAAGCTCGCCTCGATGTGGACCTCCGCGCCGGCGGCCACGAGGCCGAGTGACAAAAGAAAAACGACGGAACAGAGTCTCATTCTCCCCTCCCGGGTCTATCTCTCTTCTTCCTCTTCCTCAGGAAGTATGGTGATTCTAACCGATCGTATCTCCCGTTGGGTGGCTTCTTCCACGGTGAGCAGGGCCCGCCCGATCTTCACCCGGGCCCCCGGGTCGGGGAGGTCCTCGAGGGTGTGGAGGAGGAGCCCGGAGATCGTCACCCCTTCGTCCTCGGGGAGATCGAGGCCCAGGGTGCGGTTCACGAGCTTTATCTCGGCGTCGCCGTCCACCAGCGCCTCGTTCTCCGATAGCCGTCTGATGAGCTGTTTGGCACGCTTCTTGTCGTATTCGTCCTCGATCTCGCCCACGATCTCCTCGAGGATGTCCTCCAGCGTCACGATCCCGGCCACGCCCCCGTACTCGTCCACCACCACCGCCATGTGCACCCGTTCCCGCTGGAACTCGCGCAGCAGGACGTTTATGGGCTTCGTGGTGGGGGTGTAGTAAACGGGCCGGAGGAGCTCGCGCAGGGGGCGCTCCTCGCCGTTCGTGAACAGGGCCAAGAGGTCCTTCACATATAGGATGCCCACGATGTTGTCGCGGATCTTCTCGTAGACGGGATAGCGGGAATGGCCGTCCTCCACCACGAACCGGAGGACCTCCTTGAACGGGGTGTTCACCTCGATGGCCTTCATCTCGGTGCGGGGGACCATGACCTCCTCCACCGTGGTGTCCTCCAGCTCCAGGATCCGGCGGATCATCTCCCCCTCGTGATAGGGAAGGATCCCCTTCTCCTGCCAGATCTTGACCAGCTCCCACAGCTCCTCCTCCTCGACCTCGTAGGTCCCCTCCCGTTCGTCGAGCCTCACCCCGAAGGGGCGCAGGAGCCAGCGGGCGGCGGCGCGGAAGGCGCGGATCAGGGGGTTGAGGGATTTGGTGAGCTTCCACACGGGGTTGATGACGATCAGGGTCCAGGTCTCGGCCCGGTGTTTGGCCCAGTTCTTGGGGGTGATCTCCCCGATGAGGAGGAGCGACGCGGTCATCACCGCGGTGGAGACGAGGCCGGTGACGTAGCTCGGCACGTCCCGGGGGAGGAGGCGCAGGAACAGCAACGTGGCCAGGGCGGAGGCCCCCACGTTCACGAGGTTGTTCAGGATCAGGAGGGCGGTGATGAAGTCGTTGGGCTCGCGCAGCAGGTGCTTCAGGGCCTTGGCCTTCCGGGGATGGCGCTCGGAGAGGTACCGGATCTTGAGCTCAGGGAGGGCCGTGAGGGCCGTCTCCGATCCCGAGGCAAGCGCCGAGAGCAGGAGCAGCAGGAACAACAGCAGACCTTGCGATCCCGCGGACAACCCTTACATCACCCCACCGAAGAATTATACCCGTTTTTCAACCGGCATCACCACGCTCCGACCCCTTGGGCCGCGTTCCGGCCTATCATCGCGCCGTTTCCCCCGCGGCGGGGTTGCACTACAATGACGTGCACCTCAAGGAGGGGATAAGGTGGATATCGACCTCGAGCTCCTGAAACGGTTAAGCGCGCTGCTCAGGGAGGAGGGATTGAGCGAGCTGACCCTCGTGGAAGGGGGGCGCCGGATCACGCTGAAGCGGGAGCTCCCCCGGGGGACGGAGGGGCAGGCCCCGGCGGCCCCGCCCCGCGAGGAGGCCCAGCCCCGGGAGGAGAGGTGTCACGTCATCCGTTCCCCGCTGGTGGGGACCTTCTGGCGCCGGCCGAACCCGGACTCCCCCCCGTTCGTCGAGGTGGGGGACCGGGTGGAGGAGGGGCAGACGCTGTGCGTCATCGAGTCGATGAAGGTGATGAACGAGATCCGGGCCGACGTGGGCGGGGTCGTGGAGGAGATCCTGGTGGAGGACGGGAGCCCGGTGGAGTACGGTCAGCCCCTGTTCAAGCTCGTCCCGGAGTGAAATGGAGAAGGTCCTCATCGCCAACCGCGGGGAGATCGCCCTCCGGATCCTGGAGGCCTGCCGCGAGGAGGGTCTCAAGGCGGTGGCCGTATACTCCGAGCCCGAGCGGGAGGCCCTCCACGTCCGCCTTGCCCACGAGGCGGTCTGCATCGGCCCCGGACCCGCGCGCAAGAGCTACCTGAACATCCCCGCGGTCCTCGCCGCCTGCGAGCTCACCGGCTGTGACGCGGTCCACCCCGGCTACGGGTTTCTCTCGGAGAACCCCGACTTCGCCGAGGCCTGTGAGGACATGGGGATCACTTTCGTCGGCCCCCCCGCCGACGTCCTGCGCCTCTGCGGGGACAAGGTCGCCACCCGGGAACGCGTCTCCGAAAACGGCGTCCCCATCCTCCCCGGCACCGGGCCCATCGCCGACGAGGACGAGCTCGCGCGGCACGCGGATGAGATCGGGTACCCCCTCCTCCTCAAGGCGGTGGCCGGGGGAGGCGGCCGTGGGATCCGCCTGGTGAGCGCCCCGGATGAGCTCCGCCCCGCCTTCCGCCAAGCGCAACGGGAGGCGACGGCCGCCACCGGCGATCCCCGGGTTTACCTCGAGGCCTACGTCCCCTCCCCCCGGCACGTGGAGGTGCAGGTCCTGGCGGACTCCCAGGGCCACATCGTCCACTGGGGCACGCGGGACTGCACCGTGCAGAGGCGCCACCAGAAGGTGGTGGAGGAGGCGCCGGCGCCGGAGCTTCCCGAGGAGATGCGCCGGGCGTTGGGGGAGGCGGCGATCCGGGCCGCCGAGGCGGTCGGCCTGGTGGGGGCGGGGACGGTTGAGTTCCTGGTGGCTGAGGACCGGTTCTACTTCATCGAGATCAACCCCCGGATCCAGGTGGAGCACCCCGTCTCCGAGGTCCGGGTCGGACGGAACCTGGTGCGGGAGCAGCTCCGGATCGCCAAGGGCGAGCCCCTGGGCTACTCCCAGGACCAGATCGAGTTCTGGGGTTGGGCCATGGAGTGCCGCATCAACGCCGAGGATCCGCGGCACGACTTCCTCCCCTCCACCGGCACGGTCCGCATCGAGTCCCTCCCCGGCGGGATGGGGGTCAGGCTCGACACCCATCTCTACCAGGGGATGGAGGTCCTCCCCTATTACGACTCGCTCCTCGCGAAGCTGATCACCTTCGGGGAGGACCGCGAGGAGGCGCGCCTCCGGATGTATTCCGCCCTCAAGCGCTTCAAGATCTCCGGGGTGGAGACCAACGTGGAGCTGCTCCTGGAGGTGATCTCCCACCCCGATTTCGCCCGCGTCTTCCACACCACCGATCTCCTTGAGCTGATCCTCCCCCCCAAGTAGACTGGCCGCGTGTTCGAGTCCCTCACGGAAAAACTTGCGGGCGTCTTCAAGAGGCTCGGGGGAAAGGGAAAGCTCTCCGAGGAGGACGTGGTGGAGGGGCTCCGGGAGATCCGGAGGGCCCTCCTCTCCGCCGACGTCCATTTCCCGGTGGTCAAGGAGCTCACCGAGAGGATCCGGGCGCGGGCCGTCGGCGAGGAGGTGCTTTCCTCCCTCACCCCCGCCCAACAGCTCCTCAAGATCGTGCGCGATGAGATGGCGGCCCTCATGGGGGGCGAGGCCGCCTCCCTTCGGCTCCACGGCCAGCCGGCGTTGGTGATGCTCGTCGGGCCCAAAGGGAGTGGGAAGACCACCACCGCGGGCAAGCTCGCGCTCTACCTGCGGAAGCGCGGCCGTCATCCCATGCTTTTCTGCGCCGATCCCTTCCGGCCCGCGGCGGCGGAACAGCTGGCCACGCTGGCCCGGAAGATAGGGGTCCCCTTCAGGGACGGGGACCGGGATCCCACGGGGGCCCTGAGGGCCGCGGTGCGCGAGGCCGCGAGGGTCCCGGCGGACACCATCGTGATCGATACCCCCGGCTCCCTCCCGGGGCAGGAGGAAATCCTCGGCTTCCTGCGGGACCTGGCGGCGGCCGCCTCCCCGGGGGACGTGTTGTTGGTGCTCGACGCCCTGGTGGGACAGGAGGCGGTGGAGATCGCGGGGACCTTCGCCGGATTGGGCCTCACCGGGGTGGTGCTCACCAAGTTGGACGGCGATGCCCGCGGCGGGGCGGCCCTCTCGGTGCGTTACGCCACCGGCCTCCCCGTCCTCTTCGTCGGGGTGGGCGAGCGCCCGCCGGACCTGGAGGTCTTCCATCCCACCAGGATGGCGGACCGGATCCTGGGGCTCGGGGATCTGGCCGGGCTGTTCGAGCGGGTGGAGGAGGCCGCGGGGGCGGATCTGGAGAGGCTTTCCCGGAAGGTCCGTGCCGGGGAGTTCACCCTCCAGGACTATTTGGAGGAACTCGAGGCCCTGCGCCGCGCGGGCCCCATTTCCCAACTCCTCTCCCGCATCCCCGGCTTCGGGCGGGTGGCCGACGACCCGGAGCTCGAGCGCGAGCTGGTGAAGGTCCGGGCCATCATCCAGTCCATGACCCCGGAGGAGCGCGCCAACCCGCACATCATCGGCGCCAGCAGGAAACGCCGCATCGCCCGGGGCTCGGGGACCACCGTGCAGGACGTGAACCGCCTCCTGTCCCAGTTCGAGAAGATGCGGAGGCTCATGAGGCAGCTCGGCAAGAGGCGCGGGCTCCCCCCCGGCTGGGAGCAGTTCCTGCGGGAGAATCCCCCCGGGGTTTGAAGTAAACTTGACGGCGTGGACCGCGCTGGGCCCGCGGGCCCGGTGACGAAGGGTCGCAGCATCCCAAGAGAGGTGATAAATCGTGGCGGTGAAGATAAGACTCCAACGCGTTGGGAAGAAAAAGCAGCCGAGCTACCGGATCGTGGTGGTGGAAGCGACGGAGAAGCGGGACGGAAAGGTCATCTCCAAGATCGGCCACGTGAACCCGCTCACCGATCCGTGGGAGATCACCGTGGACGTGGAGGAGGCGTTGGAGTGGCTCCGCCAGGGGGCCCAGCCCACCCACGCCGCGAAACGCGTTCTCTCCAAGGCCGGCGTGATGAAGCTGTGGCATGAGGAACGTTTCGGAAAGAAGGGCGCTTCGGGGGAGGGGGCCGCGGGATCCGGAGCCGCAGAGGGAGCCGAGGACGCTGCCGGTTGAGCTGGCGCGCCACATCCTCTCCCATATCGCCCCGGGCGAATTCCGGATCGTGCACGTCTGGACCCCGGAGCTCGACCTCGTCATCGTGCGGCCGAGCCGGGCGCTGCGGCGTCGGTTGAGGAAGAAGGACTTCGAGGCGATCGCGGCGGTGGTGGAGGCGCTTTGTGAACGGGCGGGGCGCACGGCGGTGGTGGAGGTCGGATGAGATTCGACATCGTCACCATCTATCCCGAGATGTTGGAGCCCTTTTTCTCCTTCGGGGTCCTGTGGTCGGCACAACGAAAGGGGCTCATCGAGATCCATGTCCACGATCTGCGGGCGTTCGCGCCCGATCCGCGGGGGATCGTGGACGATCGCCCCTACGGGGGTGGGGCGGGGATGGTGATGCGTCCCGAACCCTTCTTCC
>JAADIW010000017.1 GCA_013151115.1 Caldisericota bacterium | reverse complement strand
CCCGGAATAGACACGCACGTAGGTGAACTTCCCCATGTGGCGATCGGCCTGGACCTTGAACGCCAGGGCCGCCAGGGGCTCCTCATCGCTCGGGGCACGCCTCTCCTCCCGGCCCTCCCATTCGCCGACCACCGCGGGCACGTCGGCGGGCGATGGCAGGAAATCCACGATGGCATCAAGCAATCGTCGTACTCCCTTGTTGCGGAAGGCGGCGCCGCAGAGCACGGGCACGAGCGTCCCCTGGATCGTGCCCCGCCGGAGGGCAGCGATGAGCTCCTCCCTCCCCGGTTCGATCCCCTCCAGATACCTCTCGAGCAGGGAATCGTCGGCCTCGGCGGCGGCCTCGACGAGCCGCTCGCGGGCCCCATCGGCCTCCGGCCGCAATTCCTCCGGGATCGGGGCGCGGCGGAGCTCGATCCCCCGCGGCCCCTCACCGAAGTAGATCGCCTCCATGTCGATGAGGTCCACCAGGCCCCTGAATCCCTCCTCGGCTCCGATGGGGAGCACCACCGGGACGGGATTGGCCCCCAGCTCCCGGCGGATCTCTTCCACCACGGCCCCGAAGTCCGCCCCCACGCGATCCATCTTGTTGACGAACGCGATCCGGGGGACGCGGTACTTCTCCGCCTGGTGCCACACCGCCTCCGACTGGGGTTGGACCCCGCCCACGGCGCAGAAGAGGGCCACCGTCCCGTCCACCACGCGCAGGCTCCGCTCCACCTCGGCGGTGAAGTCCACGTGGCCGGGGGTATCGATGATGTTGATGCGGTGATCGCGCCAGTAGACGCTGGTGACGGCGGAGGTGATGGTGATTCCCCGCTCCTTCTCCTGGGGCATCCAGTCCATGGTGGCCTCGCCGTCGTGGACCTCGCCGATCTTGTGCTTCTTCCCGGTGAAGTACAGGATGCGCTCGGTGACGGTGGTCTTCCCGGCATCGATATGGGCCATGATCCCGATGTTGCGCACCCGGTATATGTTCACTTCTTTATGCATCGGCATCTTCCTCCTCGGGGCAAAAGAAAAAGCCCTGGCGGGCGCCAAGGCCTTCCACGCCTTACGCTCTGGTCCGTCCCCTGGGGGGACGGACAAGGATACCCCCGGTGGGGGAAAAAGCAAGCCGCGGACGGACCGGCCCGTGGGGTTATTCGCCGATGATCTTGATGAGGACCCGTTTGGGGCGGCGGCCATCGAACTCCCCGTAGAAGATCTGCTCCCACGGGCCGAGGTCCAGCTTGCCCCCGGTGATGGCCACCACCACCTCCCGTCCCATGATCTGCCGTTTGAGGTGCGCGTCGGCGTTGTCCTCCCCGGTGAGATTGTGGCGATACCGTTTCGGATCGTATGGGGCCAGTTTATTGAGCCATTCGAGAAAATCCTCGTGGAGGCCCTCCTCGTCGTCGTTGATGAACACGGAGGCGGTGATGTGCATGGCGTTCACGAGGCACAGGCCCTCGCGCACGCCGCTCTCCCGCACCGCCTCCTCCACCTCGCCGGTGATGTTTATGAGCGCCACCCGGGTCTCGGTATTGAACCAGAGCTCCTTCCGGTATGTCCTCATGATCCCTCCTTTCGGGATCGGATCATCGGGCAACGGGCGGGGTACCACAACCGATCCGGTGCGGATAGGATAAGGGGCCGTGGAGCGGAGGGATAGCCGCACCGTATGGGTGGGCGCGATCGCCATCGGGGGCGGGAATCCGGTGGTGGTGCAGTCCATGACCAACACGCGGACCTCCGATGTCCCCGCCACCGTGGCCCAGATCAGGGCGCTCCAGGCCGCGGGCTGCGAGCTCGTGCGGGTGGCGGTCCCGGACATGGAGTCCGCGCGGGCGATCGCGCGGATAAAGCGCGAGGTGACGGTCCCCATCGCCGCCGATATCCACTACGATCCCCGCCTGGCCCTCGCGGCCCTGGATGCCGGGGCCGATAAGCTCCGCCTGAACCCCGGGAACATCCGCGATCCGGGGGCGATCCGGGAGATCGCAGCCCGCGCCGCCGAGCGGGGCGTCCCCATCCGGGTGGGGGTGAACGCCGGTTCCCTGGACCAGCGCTTCCTGAAGGGCGGGGAGGTGACTCCCGAGGGGATGGCCGAGGCGGCGCTGTGGGAGATCTCGCTGCTGGAGGGCGCCGGGTTCCGCGACATCGTCGTCTCGCTCAAGGCGGCGGAGGTGGGGCTCACGGTGGAGGCGAACCGCTTGCTCGCCCGGGAAGGCGACTGGCCCCTGCACCTGGGGATCACCGAGCCCGGACCGGATCTCGAGGGGGTCGTGAAATCGGCGGTGGGGATAGGGCTCTTGCTCTGGGAGGGGATCGGGGACACTATCCGGGTCTCCCTCCCCGGGGATCCGGTGCGGGAGGTGGAGGTGGCGTGGGAGATCCTGAAGGCCCTGGGGCTGCGGCGGCGCGGCCCCAGCTTCGTCGTGTGTCCCACCTGCGGCCGCACCGGGATCGATATCCCGGGGATCGCCGCCGAGATCCGCCGGCGCCTCGCGGACCTCCGCGATCCCGTGACGATCGCGGTGATGGGCTGCCCGGTGAACGGCCTCAAGGAGGTGGAACGGGCCGATTACGGGATCCTCGGGGGGAAGGGCTACGGGACGATCTACGCCGGTGGGAAGGTGGTGCGGGCGAAGGTGCCGGAGCGCCGGCTCGTCGATGAGTTCCTCGGGGTGGTGCGCGGGGAACGGGGAGGGAGCGGAAGCGCCGATGGATCCCGGAACGGCCCTTGACCAAACAGGTGCAAATTTCTATAATGTTATCGCAACGAAAGAAAACCAAACGCAAATGCTGACCGAACAGAGGCGCCGCCTCATCCTGGAGGAGCTCCGCCGGCGGGGGGTCGTGAAGACCTCCGAACTCTCCCGGTTGTTCTCCGTCTCCCAGATGACCATCCGTAACGATCTGAACGCCCTCGCCCGTGAGGGAAAGCTCGTGCGCATCCACGGCGGGGCGATGGTCAGGGAGTGGGTGACCACCGAGCCCTCTTACCAGGAGAAGGCCTCCCTCAACATCGAGGAGAAGCGCCGCATCGCGGCGAAGGCCGCCGAGCTCATCGAGCCCGGAATGGCCGTCTTCATCGGGAACGGTTCCACCACCATGCAACTCGTCAAGGCCATCCCCCCCGACCTGAACCTCCGCGTCTTCACCAACGCCCTGAACCACGCCATGGAGCTGACCCAGGTCCCGGGGGTGGACGTCTACGTGATCGGGGGGTACCTCCGCGGTGTCTCCTACGCCATGGTGGGGAGGTTGGCGAAGCGGGCGCTGGAGGACGTCTACTTCGACGTCGCCTTCCTCGGTGCCAACGGGATCTCCCTGGAGCACGGGGTGACGATCCCCTCGTTGGAGGAGGCGGACACCGCCGCCGAGATCCTGCGCCACTCCCGGCGGCGGGTGATCCTCGCCGATCACACCAAGTTCGGCGTCGTGACCCACGGCAAGATCGTGGACCTCTCGGAGGTGGACGCCATCGTCACCGATTCCGACCTCGATCCGGAATTCGTCGCGGCCTTTTCCGAATTGGATCTGGAGCTTTATCTCGCGTAGAAGGGGGGTGAGAGGGAAGGAGGGAGTGCGTTCCCTGTGGCCGAAAAACTTCGGTGGGAGGTGTATCGGATGGTGAGACGTTTCCTCGCTGTTGCGTTGGCGTTGGTGTTCGCGACCGGGCTGGCCTTGGGCCAGGATAAGATCAAGATCACCTTCTGGCACGCGATGGGCGGTTGGCGCGTGCCGTTCATCGAGAGGATGGTCCAGGACTTCAACCTCACCCATCCCTGGATCGAGGTAACCGTCGAGTACAAGGGTTCGTACACCGACACGTTGAACGCCGCGTTGGCCGCGGCCCGGGCCGGAGCCGGTCCCCACGTGTTCCACTCCTTCGAGGTCGGGACCCAGCTCCTCGTCGATTCCGGCATCATCGTGCCCCTGGAGGACCTGATCGACAAGTTCAACCTCATCGTCCCGTGGGAGGATTACATCGACCCCGTGCTCAACTACTACCGGATCGGCGGCCGCCTCTACTGCATGCCGTGGAACTCCTCCAACCCCATCGTCTACTACAACAAGACGATCATGGATAAGCTGGGGATCGAGGTCCCGCGCAAGCCCACCTACAACGACATCTACGAGATCAGCAAGAAGGTCGTGGAGTCCGGCCTCGCCGAGTACGGCATCACCTGGCCCGTCCACTCCTGGTTCTTCGAGCAGTGGATGGCGGAGCAGGGCGTCGATCTCGTGAACAACAACAACGGCCGCACCGGGTACGCCACCGAGATCAACCTCCTGGACCCCGCGGCCATCAGGATCGTGGAGTGGTGGAAGAAGCTCTACGATGAGGGCCTGTGGGTGAGCCCGGGTCGCTCCTGGTCCCAGGCGCGCCAGATCTTCGTCTCCGGGCAGTCCGCCATGCTCATCTCCTCCACCTCCGACGTGACCGCCATGGAGAACGCGGCCGTGGAACAGGGCTTCGAGCTCGGCACCGCGTTCCTCCCGGTCCCGGACGGGATCGAGCGCCACGGGGTCATCATCGGCGGCGGCGCCCTGTGGGTGACCAAGGACCACCCCGATGAGGAGCTCCAGGCCGCGGCGGAGTTCGTGGTGTGGATGACGCAGGTGGCCCAGACCATCCGCTGGCATCAGGGCACCGGCTACTTCCCCATCCGCAAGACCGCCCTGAAGGCGCTGGACATGGAGGGGTGGTTCGTGCGCTTCCCCAACTACCGCACCGCCTTCGACCAGCTCATCGAGACCCAGCTCATCACCGCCACCCAGGGCGCGTTGATGGGGACCTTCGTCGAGGCCCGGTCCACCATCCTCGACGCGGTGGAGGCCGTCCTCGCCGGTGAGAAGGGGATCGAGGAGGCACTCCAGGAGGCCAAGGCCCTCATCGACCAGTCCCTCCAGGACTACAAGGAGCTGGTGGGCGGTTGAGCGATCGCCTGGTCCGGGGGAGCCTCCCGCGCGGGGGGCTCCCCCTTTACAATTGAGGGCACTGCGAGGGAGAGATGAGAAGCCGATTCCCTAATAAGTGGCTCCCGTACCTGCTTCTCCTGCCCACATTGGCCCTGTGCGCCATCTTCCTCTATTACCCCGTGATCCAGACCTTCCGCCTCAGCACTTATCGGGCCATCCTCATGGGCCTCCACCGGAAGTACGTGGGGTTCGAAAACTACGTCCGTCTCTTCACCTCATCCGATTACATCCACAGCCTGACCATAACCTTCATCTTCGCGGTGGGGGTGGTGGTGCTGGGGCTTTCCATCTCCTTGGCCATCGCCCTCCTCGCCAACCACAAGATCAGGGGAGCGCGGTTCTACCGGTTGCTCTTGATCTGGCCCTACGCCCTGTCCCCCGCGGTGGCGGGATCCATCTGGCTCTTCCTTCTCAATCCCACCGCGGGGGTGGTCAATTACTTCATGAAGGTCCTCTTCGGGATAAGCCCCGACTGGCTTACCGACGGGAGGCTGGCCCTGTTGGCCGTCACCATCGCCGCCATGTGGAAGAACCTGGGGTACAACATCGTCTTCTTCCTGGCGGGCCTGCAGAACCTCCCCGGGGAGATCCTGGAGGCGGCCAAGGTGGACGGAGCCGGCCCCTGGACGACCTTCTGGCGGGTGACCTTCCCCCTCCTTTCCCCCACCACCTTCTTCCTCCTGATCATGAACCTGATCTACGCCTTCTTCGGGGGGTTCGGGTTGATCATGGTGATGACCGAGGGGGGGCCCAACAAGGCCACCAACATCCTCATCTTCAACCTCTACCAGGATGCGTTCCGGTTCCACAAATGGGGTTTGGCCGCGGCCCAGTCGGTGATCCTATTCATCATGGTGGTCGCGCTGACGTTGATCCAGTTCCGCACCACGGGAAGGAGGGTCCACTATGGCGGCCAGTAAGCGCTCGCCTTATTGGTACAGGAAGAGAGCGATGTTCGTCCTCCTCCATATCGGGCTCATCGTCTCGGCCTTCCTCATCTCCTCCCCCGTGCTGTTCGCCCTCATCAAGAGCACCCAGACCACGGCCCAGATCTTCTCCTACCCCCCCACGTTCGCCATCGGCCCCGCGGCCCCGGAGAACTACGCCATCGCGTGGCGGGATTACCATCTGGGCAGGCTCATGCTCAACACCTTCATCATCGCCGGAGCGGTGACCGTGGGGAAGACGTTGATGTCCCTCTTCGCCGCGCTGGCGCTGGTGTACTTCGACTTCCCGTTCAAGAACCTCCTCTTCATCTTCGTCCTCATCACGCTGATGATGCCGATCCCCGTGCGGATCGTGCCCCTGTTCGACCTCGTGAGGAGCTTCGGCTGGGGCAACACCCACTGGGCGCTCGTCATCCCGTTCCTCGCCTCGGCTACCGGCGTGTTCCTCTTCCGTCAACACTTCATGTCCATCCCCGCCTCGCTGGTGGACGCGGCGCGGGTCGACGGAGTCGGCCCCATGCGGTTCCTGTGGCAGATCCTGGTCCCGATGTCCATGAACACCGTGGGGGCGCTGGCGGTGATCCAGTTCGTCTATATCTGGAACCAATACCTCTGGCCCCTCATCATCATCGCGTCCAACGAGAAGCAGATGATCCAGATCGGGCTCAAGATGCTCACCGGGGCCGGGCCCGAGGGGATGCTCAACTGGGGCGTGGCCATGGCGGGCACCATCATCACGATGTTGCCCCCCTTGATCGTCTTCCTACTTCTGCAGGAGCAATTCATGCGGGGGTTCGCCCTCGCCGA